>JBQCJC010000498.1:0-4386 GCA_051953135.1 Thermoanaerobaculia bacterium
AGAGCCCGCCGCTCCACTTATCTCCGCAGTACCTGAATCCACGAGTCAATCGTCGCGTTAACCACGGTCGTCGCATAGACGATCGCGGCGCCCGACGCGATGCGAATCTCGATCATCTCGTTCGCCTGCAGCGTCGTTCCCGCGAACGCATCACCGCTCTGCTGCTGAAACGCGTTTGCGCCGAACGCAACATCGCGGATGGCGCGTTGCGCGCCGCCTGGCGTGCGAATCGTGAGCTCGAGCGACGTGCCGGTATCGAGCGCGCGCACGCCGACATTGAATCGATAGCGCACGAGATCGCGCGGCACGATCAGCGCGCCGGCATCGCCGCGCGACAACACATCGCCGATCGGAATCGCCGGAACACTCACGCCGGTCGTGCCGGAGTCCTGCTCGTCGTATGCACGCGCGACGATCGTCGGCACACCGCCGGAGTCCGCGAGGATGTCGAGCGAAGCGAGACCGGTGGAGTTGAGATCGGCGACGACGTCGGAGAACGAAAGCGTGGTGTGCGCCGGAAGCTCGTAGCGTAGCGAAATCACCGCGGGCCGCAGCACGAGCCAGCCGGCCTTCGTCGTCTCGCCCGGATTCCCGAGTTGCAACTCCGTCTTGAAATTCGAGCCCGCCGCGCCGTGCGTCGAACCGACCACCGGCAGAATCACGTCGGGTGGTTTCGGTGACAGCTGCGCGAACACCGGAATCGAGAGCAGCAAACAGGCGGCGAGTCTCATAGGATGTCGCGCGTATGCTACGCGTTCTCCTCGCACTCACACTCGCTCTGCCGCTCGCGGCGCAGAAAAAAGAGCTCGCCCTCGACGCCATCTACGATCCCGATCACAAAGTCGCGCTCAGCGGCGCCGTGCAGTCGGGCTTCGAATGGATCGACGATGACTCGTTCGTCTGGCCGGTGAAAAACGAGAACGGCGATTTCGTCGAATGGCGCGTGTACGACGCGCGCACCGGCAACACGCGCAAGCTCGCGCTCGAAAGTGAAGACGCGACGTTCGATGCGAAACACAGCGCGGCCGTCGTCGCCGGCGAAGACCTGACCTTCTTCTCGCTTGCCGACGGCAAATCGAAAACGCTCACGACCACCGCGGGCGAAGAAGAACTGGCGACGTTCAGTCCCGATGGCAAACGCGTCGCGTTCGTGCGCAACAACGATCTTCACGTCGTCGATCTCGACAGCAACGAGAAGCGTCTCACCAGCAACGGCTCGCCGGAGTTGCTCAACGGAAAACTCGACTGGGTATATCAGGAAGAGATCTACGGCCGCGGCACGTGGAAATCGTTCTGGTGGAGTCCCGATTCGTCGCGCATCGCGTTCCTGCAACTCGATGAGAAGGATGTGCCGAAGTACACGATCGTCGATGAGATGACGACGCATCCTGAGCTCAACGTCTATCCGTATCCGAAAGCCGGCGATCCGAATCCGCGCGTGAAGTTGTTCGTCGTCAACGTCGCCGACGGTGCGATCAAAGAGATCGACATCTCGCGCTACAAAGACGTCCAGCCGCTGATCGTCAACGTGACGTGGAACAAAGACGCGGTCGTGTTTCAGGTGCAAAACCGCGAGCAGTCGTGGCTCGATCTCGTCAGCGCGAATGCGACGACGGGAGAGAGCCGCGTGCTGATTCACGAGACCACGAAGGCCTGGGTCGATCCGCTCGCCAATCCGATCTTCCTCGCTGACGGCACGTTTCTCTGGCAGTCGGAGCGCAGCGGATTCCGTCACGTCTATCAATACAAACTCGACGGCACGCTCCTGCGCCAGATCACGAAGGGCGAGTGGGAAGTGCGCGAGCTGCACGGCGCGGACAAGCAGTACCTCTACTTCTCCGGCACCGAGCGCAGCGTGTTAGGTCAAGATGTTTACCGGGTTAGGCTGGACGGCAGCGGCTTGCAGCGCCTGTCCGGTCCGGAAGGAACGCACATCGCGACGTTCAATCCGTCGATGACGCGCTACATCGACAAGTGGAGCGACGTCGATACGCCGGATCAGATCCGTCTGCATGCGAACGACGGCAGGGTCGTGCGCGTGGTCGATGAGAATCGCGCCGCGCTGGCGTCGCAGTACAACCTGCCGAAGATCGAGTTCCTGCAGGTCAAAACGCGGGACGGCTTCCCGATGGAAGCGATGATGATTCGTCCGACGAACTTCGATCCGTCGAAGAAGTATCCGGTCTATCAGCACGTCTACGCAGGACCGCACGCGCAGCAGGTGCGCAACGTGTGGGGCATTCCGCGCACGCTGTTCCTGCGCTACGTCGCGCAGCAGGGCGTGATCGTGTGGGTCGTCGACAATCGCACCGCGAGCGGCAAAGGCGCGGTGTCGGCGTGGCCGATGTACAAAAACTTCGGCGAGCTCGAACTGCAGGATCTCGAAGACGCGCTCACGTGGCTGAAGCAGCAGCCGTACATCGACGGCTCGCGCACGCTCATGACCGGCTGGAGCGGCGGCGGTTTCATGACGCTGTACGCGCTGACGCACAGCAAGTCGTGGTCATCGGGAATCGCTGGCGGATCGGTCGTCGACTGGCATCTGTACGACTCCGTCTTCACCGAGCGTTTCATGCTCGAGCCGCGCAACAACGAAGACGGATATCGCAAGTCGGCGCCGCTGCTCGAGGCGAAGAATCTTCACGGCAATCTGCTGCTGTTGCACGGCACGACGGACGACAACGTGCACACGCAGAACACGCTGCAGTTCGCGTACGAGTTGCAGAAGCAGGGTCGTCTGTTCGAGATGATGCTGCTGCCGCGCTCGAAGCATTCGGTGACGAAGCGCAGTCTGTACTTCATGCAGAAAGATGTGATGGAGTTCGTGAAACGACAGTTCGGCTTGCAATGACGTCACTGGCGTGTCGTTCGCAGTAGGAACGAGGCATGAGCAAGCAGAATCCGAATCAGGACTACTACAAAATCGGTGGACGCTCGCAGAGCGACGGACCCGACAAAAATCACGCGAACGTGAATCACGACAAGGAACAGTTCGGCAACGCGGACGCGCATGCGAAGAACGCAACGCATCCCGCCGTGATGCGCGCGAAAAAGAAATAGATGACGTTGCTCTCGGACGATCTCGAAATCGAAACACAGCGTGCGCCGGGACTCTCCCGGCGCGCGCTGGCCATGCCTGCATCTCCGATTCGCAAGCTCGCGCCGCTCGCGGACGCCGCGAAGGCTCGCGGGACGCGCGTGTTGCATCTCAATATCGGGCAGCCCGACATCGAAACGCCGGCGTGCATGCTCGACCGGCTCAAGCAGCTCGATGCGAAGGTACTGGAGTATTCGCCGTCGACCGGCACGCCGGAGTTCCTGCGCTCACTGCGTTCGTACTACGAGCGCCGCCTCGGCATCACGCTCGCGACGAATCAGATTCTCGCGACGACCGGCGGCAGTGAAGCGCTGCTCTTCGCGTTGATGTCGGTCGCGAATGAAGGCGACGACGTGCTCGTCATCGAGCCGTTCTACGCGAATTACAAAGCGTTCGCGACGATGGCCGGCGTGAATCTCGTGCCGGTCGTGAGCCGCGGTCGCGACGGATTTCATCTGCCGCCGCAGCACATCATCGAAAGCGCACTCACGCCGCGCACACGCGCGTTGATGATCTGCAATCCGAACAATCCGACAGGGACGGTTTACTCGCGCGAAGAGCTCGATCGTCTGGCGGCGTTCTGCCGCGCGCACGGAATCTTTCTCATCAGCGATGAGGTGTATCGCGAGTTCGTGTACGACGGACGCGAGGCGATCAGCGCGCTCGCGTTGAACGACATGGGCGATCTCGTGATCGTCGTCGACAGTCTCTCGAAGCGCTACAGCGCATGCGGGATCCGGCTCGGCGCGCTGGTTACGCGCAACGCGGATGTGTGGGATGCGTGTCTGCGCATGGCGCAGGGACGCTTGTCGCCGCCGGGCGTGGCGCAGTTCATCGCCGTCGGTGCCGAGTCCCTCGGCGACGAGTACATGACCGCGATCGTCGATGAATATCGCGCGCGCCGCGATGTGCTGTACGCAGGACTGACGTCGATTCCGGGCGTCGAGTTGTGGCAACCGGAGGGTGCGTTCTACTGCATGCCGAAGCTGCCGGTGGCGAACGCGGAGCACTTCGCATCGTGGCTGCTCTCGGACTTCGAGCATGAAGGCGAGACGGTGATGGTCGCACCCGCGGCGGGGTTTTACGCATCGCCGCTGGGAAAGAGTGAAGTGCGCATCGCGTACGTGCTCAAGCAGGATGATTTGCGAAGAGCGGTGAACATGTTGCGTGCGGCGTTGGAGCACTATCGTGGAGCGGCGGGCTCATATCCCCCCCCCATTTAGGCCAAACCGCGGGCGAATATCCCGCCCCGCCACCCGCTACCCGGTCAACGCCACAATAACGATACC
>JBQCJC010000499.1:0-18274 GCA_051953135.1 Thermoanaerobaculia bacterium
ACGTCCTCCTCCTCGGCGCCACCGGTCTCGTCGGTCGCGAATTACTCGATTTGTTGCTGCACGACGACGAGATCGAAAACGTCTCAGTCATTACGCGACGCAGTACTGGTGTCGTGTCGCCGAAACTCGTCGAGTACATCATCGATCTCGATGCGATGGAACAACACCGCGCATTGTTTGCAGTCGATGCGATTTTCTGCGCGCTCGGAACAACGATTAAAACCGCGGGCTCGCAGGAACGTTTTCGCGTCGTCGATTACGACTATCCAATCACGGCCGCACGGCTGGGTCGCGAGCAGAATGCACAGCATTATTTGCTCGTGAGCTCGCTCAGCGCGAATGCAAGCTCGCGAACGTTTTACCTGCGCGTAAAAGGGGAGCTCGAGCGCGATTTGCTGCAGCTCGATTATCCGCGCACAACCATCGCCCGCCCCTCGCTCCTCCTCGGCGATCGCAACGAGCATCGACTCGGCGAGCGCATTTTCTCGCACCTCGGCTGGCTCATGCCGCCGACATACAAACCCGTACATGTGCGCGACGTTGCACGCGCACTGGTCAATGCCTCGCACACGCAACAGTCGCGCGTCGAGATCATTGAGTCGCGGGATATAGCGCGGTCCTAACGCGGAATCGCAATATCCGCTGCCGTCGCGTTGGGCAGTTTCAGCAATTCACTCGGCGCCAGACGGGCTTTACTGTGGCGGTTACCGCCGCCGATGATGACGCGTTCGCGCTCGAGAATGCGTTCGTCGAGGTAGACGGGAAATTCGGCAGGGAGTCCGGCGATGGAGACGCCGCCGATGAGCATGCCGGTCAGCTCTGCCGTTTCTTCGGATGATGCGAATGACAATTTCTTCGTGCCGAGGAGCGATGCGAGTTTCTTATTGACGTCGAGCTTCGTGTCCGCGCGCACGAGGCATGCGACGTAGCGGCGCGGCTCGGTTTTTACGACCACGATGATCGCGTTGCAGGCTTCATCGGTAGAGATGTTGTAGTGCTCGCAAAATGCGGCGGTGTCGGCGAGATGCGGTTCGCAGGCGAGCGTCTCGTACGTGGCGCCGGCGTTGTCGAGCGCCTCGCGAACGCGGTCGTGAAGAATCGAAGAATCAGCCATATCTCCTATGTTTTACCGCATTTGCGGGCATGGATTGAGCAATCTTTTGTGTCGGAGGACAGAAACCGATGCCAAATGCGATCACGATGTTGAAATCGGATCACGCGACGATCAAGCGACTGATGCGCGAGCTCGGCGAAACCAGCGAGCGCGCCACCAAACAGCGCGAGACGCTGGTACAGCAGATTGAACAGGTTGTGAAGATGCACGCGCAGATCGAGGAGGAAGTCTTCTATCCCGCGTTCAAGGCCCGCACGCGCAATACCGAGGAAGAGGATCTTTTCTATGAGGCGGCGGAAGAACATCACGTCGTCGACATGGTTTTGCCGGCATTGAAGGCGGCCAATCCGAAATCACACGAATTCACCGCAAAAGCGAAGGTATTGAAGGATCTCCTCGAACATCACATCAAGGAAGAGGAGACACAAATGTTCGCCCACGCGCGCCAGGTGTTCAGTGAAGACCAGCTTCGCGAGCTCGGCGATCTGATGCAGGCGCGTAAGGACTCGGCCGAGGCGATGTGGGATAACCCGCTGCTGCGCCCGGTCAAAAAACTCCAGAGCGCTGCACACAAACTGCTGCCGACGAAGGTCAAGACCGCGAAGGCGACAGCGATTGGCAACGCGATGGAGGAAGCTACGCGCTAACTACAGAACCGTTCGAATGCGCTCGATTTGCCGCGCGTGCACGATGTCATGCGCGGCAACGAGCCCCATCAATTGATTCACATCCTCGAACCCGCGCTCCGAATGCATCCCGCCGCGCGCGCGCTCCTCATCGCTCAGTACAGACAGCAATTTCACATTCATCTTGCGTAATACGCGAAATTGTTCGAGCGCGTCATGCGGATCGCCGTCCGCATAATGAAGGCGCTGGCTCCAGAGATCCTGATCGTAGCCCGCGATCGGCGGCGTGTCGTGCGCGAGAATCATGCGATAGCGGAACGATGCGACGAGTTCCGCGTCCGCCACATGCTTCAATACCTCGACAATCGACCATTTCCCTGCGCGCTCGGGCGTGCGCAATTGAGTGTCGTTCAGGCCGGCGATGGCATTGGCGAACGTCGTTGGACCTAACGGCAATAACGCGAGCGGATCCTGTCCGGCGACGAGATCGAGCAACGCACGCGTGTAACCATCGGCAGGCTGACCGGCGGGATTGGCGTAAATGGACAACATGCCGTCATCCTAGCAATCCCTCCCACAATTTCGCCACCTCGGCCGCGCCCTTCGCATTCGGCTCGATGATGAGGTTCGCCCAATACCAGCGATCTTCTTCGGGCGCACTAAGGCCGTGTCCGAAGAAATGCCGGTGAATATCCGCGAGCCTTACGTTCGTACGCACGGACGCCAGCGCGCGAATCGCGGCATTGATCTGTTCGAGCCACTGAGCCTCACGTTCGAGCGATTCGCCGTCGAGTGTCCTGGTTCCGTCCGACGGATCGTAAACAGTGCCGATGAAAATCAGGGCATTGGGAAGTTTTCGCGTGATCTCGTCGACGATCTGAAATTCATTGTGAATGATGCATTCGACGAGTCGGGCGGGCGGGCGCGCGGTGCGCAAATGCATGAGCAGATCGTTACCGCCAGCCGTCACTGTGACGAGAACCGCATCGTCCGACAGCGGCACGCGCGGAATCTGCCAGCGCAGGACGTCGTCGGTCGTCGCGCCATCCGACGTGAGATTTTGAAATTGAATGCCCGGAAATCGTGTGCTCAGTGCGCGTGCAAACAGTGACGCGGCGCCGATGTGATCGACCCCGGTTTCGCGCTTCGGATATTCATCGATCGAAACGCTGTCGCCAAGGGAGATGTATCGTTTCATTGCGCGGCATTATTTACAGAATGCTTCGCAGCTGCTCTTTCCTGGAGCCCTGTCATGCGTGGCTTTAGCGTGGCCGTCCGCGGGATCCAGCGCCCGGTCTCCTTTTCCCTCTCGAAATTCTCCCGCACCGCGCTCCATGCTTTGCCTTGTGCGAGAGCGTGACGCTCCGGATCTTCGCCGCATTGTGACCACGCGTGATTGTACGCGGCGCGATAAACCTTCAGAGCGGCCTCCGGCAAATTGATCTGACAGACGATTGGGAGATCTTCAATCGATTCGTACATGAGTCGTGCGGGCCCTCTCAGTCGTAATATTCGTGTCCCAGGTGCGTGAGCGTTTCGTGGCCCATCGCCCAGCGCATCGTGTTTTTCATCTTCATCAATTGAATGAAAAGATCATGCTCGGGATAAAGCTCCGGCGCCGTCATCGGGCACTTGAAGTAGAAACTCAGCCACTCCTGAATTCCGGACCAGCCGGCGCGTTTCGCGAAATCGAGTAATAGCGCGAGATCGAGCACAATCGGCGCGGCGAGAATCGAATCACGACAAAGGAAATCGATCTTCATCTGCATCGGATATCCGAGCCAGCCGAATAAATCGATATTGTCCCAGCCTTCTTTTGCGTCGCCGCGCGGTGGGTAATATTCGATGCGCACCTTGTGAAAGAGATCGCCGTAAAGCGATTGATAGAGGTGCGGCTGCAGAATGGAATCGAGGACGCCGAGCTTCGTCGTTTCCTTCGTTTTGAACGAGCCCGGATCATCGAGCACTTCGCCATCGCGATTGCCGAGAATATTCGTCGAAAACCAGCCGCGTACTCCGAGCATGCGCGCCTTCAATGCCGGCGCGACGACGGTTTTCATCAACGTCTGTCCGGTCTTGAAGTCTTTTCCGGCGATCGGAACATTGCATCGCTTCGCAAGATCCCACGCCGCTTCGTGATCGACCGACAAATTCGGGGCGCCATTGGCGAACGGAACGCCTTCCTTGATGCAAGCCCACGCATAAAGCTGCGAATTAGAGATCGTCGGGTCATTGTGCTCGAGCGCCTGCTCGAATGTCTCGACGGTATGGTGCGATCCATTGACCGAGACCCACACCTCGGTACTGCCACACCAAACGGCCACCGCGCGATCACAATGATTGGTCTTCATGAAGTTGCGGATGTCCGCGCGCAACTGTTCGACCATTTCGGCTTTATTCGCGCCAGTTTTGACGTGAGTGCCGTGCAGCTTGCGAACATATTCGGGATAAAAGACGCCGGCCATCGGCACAATCGATTCGAGCTCGTCTTTGATCGGGTCGAGATGATCGCGCGTCAATACGTCCGCATGGACCGCGGATTCATACGCATTGTCGGGAAAAATGTCCCACGCGCCAAAGACGAGATCGTCCAGTGAAGCAAGCGAAAGAAAATCGCGAATTCGCGGCGATTGATTGTCGGTGCGCTTGCCGAGGCGGATTGTGCCCATTTGTGTGAGCGAGCCGATCGGCTCCGCGAGACCGCGACGCGCGAGGAGCACACCGGCGATCATCGTCGTCGCTACGGCACCGAGGCCGGGAGTCAGTACGGCGAGCTTTCCGGTGGCGGGAGGTACGACAGCTGGTTGCTTCACGATGGTTCTCGTGGCAGCAAATCGCGGGCCAGTGATTTGCATCTGACGCAAATCGATGTTGGAAGAGCTTGCCGTCCTCTACGACGCCGATCCGCCGCGCGCGAATCGCGGAAAACTCGCCGCGGAGTTCCCGTCGATCTTCATCACGTTCGACGGCGATGCTGATCCACATTTACTCGCCAGCGATTGGACGCGACGCGATTTCGATCTGTGGGCGTTCGACCTCCTCGTCGATGAACTGGCGCGCGATCCCTTCACGCTGTCGATTCGCGACGATCGTCATGACGATGATGCACGCATGCGCGAAGGATTTCCGCTCGCGGTGCTGAATCGATGTCAGCGCATCATCGATCGGCGCAATCGTCATTCGCAGGGACAACTCTTCAGTCGCGTGTTGCAAAAGCATCGCGCGCTGCACGATCTCGAGAAGCCGCTCGTGCGCGCGGACTACAACCACGCGCGTGATGCCTGGCAGTGGTTGCTGCGCCTCGAGCCAGAAGCGTCGATTTCCCTGCAAATTGCGGCACTTTTTCACGATATCGAGCGTCTCGCGTCGGAAGCGGATGGGCGTGTCGAGCAGCTCGCGAGCGATTATCAGGCGTTCAAAGACAACCATGCGCGTCGTGGTGCGGAACTGACGCATGATGTGCTCGCGTCGGCGGGTGTGGCTGAGCACGTGTGCGCGCGCGTCGCGGAGCTCATTGCCGCGCATGAGCGTCAATCGGACGACGCGGAGGTCGCGTTGTTGAACGACGCGGATGCGCTGTCGTTCTTCTCGTTCAATTCGCCGGGCTATGCCGATTACTTCGGACCGGAGCAGACAGCGAAGAAAGTGGCGTACACCCTGAACCGCATGACGCCGCGCGCGCGGCGGAAATTAGAGTGCGTGCAGTTGCGCGACGACGTGCGCGCGCAGCTCAATCAATGCATGAGTGAGAGGTGAGTCGATGGAGATGACCCCCCAGGACATCGAGCAGCGCGTCCGATCCCTCGGGCAGTGGTTTCATAACCTGGATTTGCGTGGGGTGAAAACCGCTCCGGATCACTTTCTGGGCGATTATCCCAACATCAAGTGGCAGCGTTTCGCGCACGCGGTGCCCGAGGATCTGACCGGAAAGTCCGTGCTCGATATCGGTTGCAACGCGGGCTTTTATTCGATCGAGATGAAGAAACGTGGCGCCGCGCGCGTCGTCGGTGTCGATTCCGACGAGATTTATCTCGATCAGGCGCGATTTGCCGCCGACGTTTCGGGATTTCACGATATCGAGTTTCGCAAGATGTCGGTTTATGACGTTGGACAACTTCGCGAGAAATTCGATCTCGTGATTTTCATGGGCGTCCTTTATCACCTCAGGCATCCATTGCTTGCATTGGACACGCTTTACGAAACCGTCGTCGGCGACATGCTGCTGTTTCAGAGCATGCAACGCGGCAGTACCGACGTTGCCAGCATCGACGAGAATTATCCGTTTTGGAATACGTCGGTTTTCGATCAGGACGGATATCCATTGATGTATTTCGTCGAGCGGCGTTATGCGGACGATCCGACGAACTGGTGGATTCCGAATCGCGCGTGCGTCGAGGCGATGTTGCGCAGTGCGGGATTTGCGATTGAGGCGCATCCCGAGGAAGAGGTTTATCTGTGCCGGCGTACGGAGCGGCCGGTATTCGGCGACGCGTAGTCCCTGGAGGATTCGAACTTGCCTGTCGAAGCGATCATGTTGTGGAACGAGCCGAATAATCTGTCTCACTGGGATTTCGAGCTCGATCCGGAATGGAAGGTTTTTTCGGAAATGACCTGTCTTGCAGGTCAGGCGGTGAAATCGGTCAATGCCTCGCTGCCGCGTGTGTTAGGCGGGATCTCTCCAATCGATCCGCGCTTCATCGATCGTATGAAGCAGCAGTGCGTGCTCAACAATATCGACGTCGTCGCCGTGCATGGATTCCCTCTCGACTGGAATCACTGGCAGATTGCAGAGTGGCCGGACAAACTGCAGGAAATTCGTGCGGTCACGGATAAGCCGGTGTGGGTGAGTGAAGTCGGAGTTTCGACATTCGGCGCTGAAGAAGTACAGGTGTTCGGGCTCGATAAGACGATGGAGTTGATTCTTCACGACGTCCCGCGCGTGCCTTGGTATTCGCTCTATGACCTGCCGAAAGCGTGGCCGGCGACGACGCGTCACCGCGAGGCGGAGGGGTCGTCGTATTACCGGCATTTCTACATGGGAATGCTGCGCGAGGATGGATCGCCGAAATTAGCGGTCAAGAAATTCGCCGATTACACGCCGCAGGCGGGGATTTGCCAGTGGTTTCATTATGAAGATCACCGGCTCGACGATGCCGTGGCGTGGATGCAGAAACTCGGCGTCAAGCGATTGCGCACGGGATTGAGCTGGGCGGATTATCACCGTCCTAACGCGCTGGAATGGTTTGACCGGCAAATGAAGGCGCTGGAGCCGTTCGACGTCACGCTGACATATTGCTTTACGCCGGGTTCGCGCGGTGTGCGGGATCATTACACGTCGCCGCCGCAGGTCGTCGGTGAATTCGCGGAGTTTTGTGCGGAGATGACGGCGCGTTATGCGTGAGAGGCGCGATGTAGCCGCTCCTCCCACGCAGCTCTATGCCACCTGACAGCCGTACGTGCCGCGGCGAAGCAACTAACGCTGCCGGCCGTACCGGCTCCAGGGGTAATCGTTCCAGTAATCGCGGCCGCGATTGTACGCACCGGTGTCGCCACGATCGCGTTCGTATCCACGCTCGTAATACGGATCGCCGGTCGCATAGCGATAACGATCGTCATCGCGATACGGGTCCGGAGAACTGCGTGGATAACGGTCGCGATCGTCGAATCGCGGTCCATTGTCGTAGCGATTGTCATAGCGAGCCTCGTAGTCGTAACGCCGCGGGCCGAAGCCACGATCGAGCTCCGTTCCGCGCCAGCCCCAGTCGCGGCCGCGCATGTCATCGCGCTCGTGGTTGTACTCGCGGTCGTCATTCCGGAAGTCGCGCGGATCGGGCCGGCGGTCCCAGCCGCGATCCCAGCGATCATTCCAGTCTCGATAAGGTCGATCCATGTGTAGCACCTCCGGTCAGAGGTATTTCAGGGATCATTCCTGATTCGTCGAGCTCATCGGCGGTTGTAATGGCATCATCCTTAGCATGCCTCGCAATTGCATCACCGCGATCGTCGTCTGGCTCGCACTCGTTTGCGGATATCTATGGATTTTGTATCCGCGCATCGGCATGCCCGGAATCCTTGTGGCGGCGCCGGCAATGGCGACGATTGTGTGGACCGGACTCGCGGTCATGTACAGCGGACGTCAGGCGCTGAGTGACTGGCGTGCGCGGAATCGTATGGCGCGCGGCGAGCGTCCCGCGGACGGAGCAATTGTGGCGGCGTCTGGCGAGATTCGCCCGATTTTCGAGGTGCTTCACTCGCCACTGCGGGGCGTGCCGTGTGTCGCGTATTCGTACAAGATCGGACCGCCGTCGCAAACGAGTGCAGGACCGCGTCCCGATTACTTTGGCTTCGCAATGACGCGTTGTCAGGTGCAAACGCCTTACGGCTCGTTCCTCATCGGATCGTTCCCGATTTTCGAAGGCAGCCCGGACGAAATCGGCGATCGCGATGTCGCGACGAAATTCGTCGCGGCGACGCACTTCGACGTCCTCGAAGACATTCCGACCATGGCGAAAACGATGCTCGGTCTGCATCAACAAGCACCGCCGTTCCGTAAGGACTGGCAGTTAGGCGCCGAACCAACTATCGCCATTGCGGATGCGCTGCTTGAAGAGCGCGTTATAGGTGTCGGCGCGCGCGTGACCGCAATCGGCCGCTATGTGGCCGCGACGAATTCGATTGTGAGCGATGCCGATGGAACGGGATTGCTGCGATTGACACCAGGCGGCGAGCCACGACGCGAATCGTCCTTCCCGACAGAGGCGGTGACGAAGGTGTTAGGCGGTGCGGTGACGGTGGTCGTGGCGAATGTGGTGTTGTGGTGGGGGATGGGGCGGGTGGTGGGATAGTGGGCGTGGGATTTTGTCTGTCCCGGTCACACTGGATTAGAGACAGCCATGAAGATCCCAACATCGCGATTTGCTCTTGTCCTCACTCTCCTCGTCGCCGCCTCGTTGTTCGGGCAAACTCAGGTATCGGAGACAATTCAGGCAGCGGAGCGTCCGAGTGGCGCACCGGCAACAGTCGGGGAGCTCGTTCACCTGCTCGCTTCGGAGGTTCGACCGGCTGTCATCTCAGTCGATTGGACGACGGACTCATTCGTCATTCCCGTAGCGGGGAACGCCGCGGGCAACAATGGCACCTACTTCAAGTCTGATGTCGTTTTCAATAATGACCGTCTCGTTGATCAGCGAATCGCGGTGGGCTGGCTGGCGCAGGGGCAGAACAACTGCAGTGCAGCGCTTCAGTACTTCAAC
This sequence comes from Thermoanaerobaculia bacterium, assembly GCA_051953135.1. Classification (GTDB taxonomy): domain Bacteria; phylum Acidobacteriota; class Thermoanaerobaculia; order Gp7-AA8; family Gp7-AA8; genus QHVT01. The sequence continues at coordinate 8,994 of JBQCJC010000499.1, forward strand.
CTGTCTGCGAATAGCGTGACGATTGCTGACGACTTTGTCGGCCAGACTCTTGGCAAGTCGGGATTGGGCGCAATTCTGGTCGTGGCCGTTTTATCGAGCGGACTAGCCGATCACGACGGTGAGATCGACGGGTACTCGCGTATCTGGACGCCGCAGCCCGGATCCGGAGGCACTGTCTCTCAGAACTTCACCGCCATCGACACGGAAGACTCGATTGGCTCCTTGACCGCGACTCTGATGGGTTTGAAGCAGAGCTCCAAATTCAGGACGAATGTCGGCATCGTGAATATGGATACCGCTGCCGCGCACACGTGGACATTTACCTCGATTTTCAATCGGCGTATGACATCCGTTCAGGTTCCGCCCTGTTCGATGATGCAGGTCCCAGCCACGTTGGATTCAGCGAGCAGCAGTGGCAATCTCGCATTTAGCGTAAAGTCCGATGGCTTCGGGTTTTACTGGAGTGGCTTTGGTTCCTCGACGGATAACGTGACGGGTGACGGCTGGGTGTCACGTGCCATTCAGTAATCTCGGTGCGCCTAACGCCCCGGTTCCATCACCACCCGCCCGCGCACCCTTCCGCCCATCACGTCCTCCGCCACTTCAAACACTTTCGACAGTGGCTCGGTGCGGGAGAACGACGCCACTTTTGCGAAGTCGAGATCGCGGGCTAAGCGGGACCAGCCGAGGATGCGGCGTTCTTTCGAGGTGCGTAAGGAGCTGACGCCTAACAACGACACGTTGCGCAAAATGAGCGGCCATACCGTGATGTTCAGCTCGTGGCCGCCGGCCATGCCGCACGCGGCGACCGCGCCTTCGTATTGTGTTTGCGCGTAGAGATTCGCGAGTGTTTCGCCGCCCACGGTATCGACGCCGCCGGCCCATTTCTCCGACTGCATCGGCGCGCCTTTTTTCGTGAATTCGTCGCGATGCACAATCGACGTCGCGCCGAGTCCGCGCAGGTACTCCTCTAACTCCGGACGTCCGGTCGAGGCGGCGACGCGATATCCGAGTTTCGACAACAGCAACACCGCGAACGATCCGACGCCACCCGCCGCGCCAGTGACGACGAGCTCTTTATCGCTCGGTTTGATGCCGTAATCCTCGAGTGCCATGACGCACAGCATTGCTGTAAATCCGGCAGTCCCGATCTGCATCGCCTGTTCGAACGACATTGCCTCGGGCACGTGCACAATCGCTTCGGGTTTCACGCGTTGCCGCGTGGTGTAGCCGCCGGGATCGGATTCGCCGAGGCCCTGGCCGGTGCCGAGAATGCGATCGCCGGGCTTGAACTCATCCGAGTCCGACGCCACGACCGTTCCGGCGATGTCGATTCCGAGCACCATCGGATAGCGCCGCACGATGCGACCCTTCCGCGTCACGGCGAGCGCATCCTTGTAATTCATCGACGAATACGCGACATCGACGAGCACGCCGCTCGATGGCAGATCGGATTCGTTCAGCGATTCGAAGGCGACGGCGTTTTCGCGAGCAACGAGAGCGTGGATCGTCATCGCGTCGCAATATACTCGCGGCTTATGGCTAAGCACTACGACGTCGTCGTTCTCGGCGCGGGACCTGGCGGCTATGTCGCCGCAATTCGCGCCACGCAACTCGGACTCAAAACCGCGGTCATCGAAAAACAATACTGGGGCGGTGTGTGCCTCAACGTCGGCTGCATTCCGTCGAAGGCGCTGCTGCGCAACGCGGAGATCGTGCACATCCTGCAGCACGACATGAAAACGTACGGCGTAACGATCGACGGCAACGTCTCGTTCGACTACAAGGTCGCGTACGAACGCAGTCGCAAAGTCGCGGAAGGGCGCGTCAAAGGCGTGCACTTCCTGATGAAGAAAAACAAGATCGATCAGCTGCACGGCTGGGCGTCGTTCAAGGACGCGAACACGTTCGAAGTCGCGCTGAACGATGGTGGCAGCGAAACGGTGACGTTCAATCACTGCATCATCGCCACCGGCGCAACGACGCGATTGCTGCCGAACACGAAGCTCAGCGAGCGCGTGGTCACGTACGAAGAGCAGATCCTCGAAGACAAGTTGCCGGGCTCGATCATCATCGCGGGCGGCGGCGCAATCGGAGTTGAGTTCGCGTACGTGATGCACAACTACGGCGTGAAGGTGACGATCGTCGAGTTTCTCGATCGGCTCATGCCGAACGAAGACGAGGAAGTCTCGGCGGAGTTGCAGAAGCAGTATCGCCGCGCGGGCATCGAGGTGATGACGTCGACGCGCGTCGATGCGATCGATGACTCGGGCGACAAGGTGAAGGTCACGGTCACGAAGGACGGTGCGCAGCAGACGATCGAGGCCGACAAGGTGCTGCAGGCGATCGGCTTCAAGGCGCGCACGGAAGGCTACGGTCTCGAGCAGACGGGCGTGAAGCTGACGGATCGCGGTGCGATCGAGATCGATGGGCGGATGCGCACGAATGTGCCGCACATTTTCGCGATCGGCGATGTGACGGCGAAGATGATGCTCGCGCACGTTGCCGAGGCGATGGGAATCATCGCGGCGGAGACGATCGGCAATCATGAAACGAAGGAGCTGGAGTTCGTGATGATGCCGCGCGCGACGTACTGTCAGCCGCAGATCGCGAGTTTCGGCTGGACGGAGAAGCAGGCGCGGGAGCAGGGCTTCGAGGTGAAGGTGGCGAAGTTCCCGTTCACGGCGAATGCGAAGGCGCATGGGCTGAATGATCCGAACGGGTTCGTGAAGATCATCAGCGATGCGAAGTACGGGGAGTTGTTAGGCGCGCACATGATCGGCCCGGATGTGACGGAGTTGCTGCCGGAGTTGACGCTGGCGCAGCAGTGGGAACTGACGACGGCGGAGGTCGCGCGGAACGTGCACGCGCATCCGACGCTGAGCGAGGCGATCAAGGAAGCGATTCACGGTTTAGAAGGCCACATGATCAACATGTAGCCGGGCCGGCACGGCCGGCGGCGCTGGTTGCTTCGCTGAAGGCACGTGCGGCTGCTTCGCAGGTGCGGTCGTCGCGAGGGAAAGAGGAGCGCGGGCATCCTGCCCGCCGGCACGCAGGCTTCGAGCCTGCGTGCGGCCAGGATGGCCGCGGTCCTGCGGGCTGGAAGCCCGCGCTCCGTTTATGCGCATCAATACCAATCGTTGGAATCGGCTGCGGTACACGATTTACGCGCCGTTTTATGACGTGATCGCGCGCTTCCTCGCGCGCGGTCGTCGTCGGTCGATCGAGTTGCTGAACGTGCAGGCGAATGAGCGCGTGCTCATCGATGGATGCGGCACCGGGCTCGATCTTCCGCTGCTTCCGCGCAACGCGAACATCGTCGCGATCGATCTCACGCCGGCGATGGTGGAGAAGACGCGAGCGCGAGGGAACGTCGATGCGCGCGTGATGGACGCGGCGAATCTCGAGCTCGCCGACGAGTCTTTCGACTGCGTCATTCTGCACCTCATCCTCGCCGTCGTTCCCGATCCCCACGCCACGGCGCGAGAAGCGGTGCGCGTGCTGAAGCGCGGAGGTCGCGTGGCGATCTTCGACAAGTTTGCGATGGGGCGTGCATCGCTTCCGCGACGCATGTTGAACGTCGTGACGAATTTTTTCGCCACGGACATCACGCGCGATCTGCGAAGCATTCTCGACGGTACGAATCTCGAGATCGTGCACGACGAGGGGCGCCTGTTCCGAGTCGTGATCGCGCGCAAGCTGTGATTGAATGGTTTCCCAATACATGGGAACCAATTCATTTTCACTTCCAGTCGAGCGGTCGATTGTCGATCGGCGTGTCGTCGTGCTCTGCGCGATGTCGATCGTCCTCGCGCTCGTCACCGGTTTCGTCGCGCAGTTGCTCATCGGCGTCATCAATCTCGTCACGAACATTGCGTTTTACGGGCGTTTTTCGATGCATGAAGCGTCGCCCGCGCATCATCACCTCGGACTATTCGTCATCGTCGTGCCCGTCATCGGCGGACTGATCGTCGGCGCGATGGCGCGATTCGGATCGCCCGCGATTCGCGGACACGGAATCCCCGAGGCGATGGAACAGGTGTTGTTGAATGAGAGTCGCATCCCCGCGCGCATCACATTCCTGAAGCCGCTCTCCGCGGCGATCTCGATCGGCACCGGCGGACCTTTCGGCGCCGAGGGCCCGATCATCGCCACCGGCGGTGCGATGGGATCCGTCGTCGGACAAATCATTCGCATGTCCGCGCTCGAGCGAAAAACATTGCTCGCCGCCGGCGCTGCTGCAGGCATGGCCGCGACGTTCGGCAGTCCTGTTTCCGCGGTGTTGCTCGCGGTCGAACTCCTGCTCTTCGAACTGCGACCGCGCTCGATCGTTCCCGTCGCACTCGCGGCCGCAACGGCCACGGCCGTTCGCGTCGGCTTCGTTGGATTCGTGCCCGCGTTCGCGATGCCGATTCTCGCGCGACCGAGCGAAGGCGCGCTCGCGATGTACATCGTGCTCGGCGCAGTCGTCGGCTTCCTCTCCGTCTACGTCACGCGCGCCGTGTACTGGATCGAAGATCTCTTCGAACATCTGCCGGTGCACTGGAGCTGGTGGCCCGCGATCGGCGGACTCGCGGTCGGCATCGTGGGCGTGTTCGCGCCGCGCACGATGGGAGTCGGCTACAACAACATCGAAGATCTCGTGTCCGGGAAACTCATCGGCTACGCGGCGTTCACGCTCTGCGCATTCAAGTTCATCTCGTGGTCGATCTCCCTCGGCAGCGGCACATCGGGCGGCACACTCGCGCCGTTGTTCACGATTGGCGGCGGCACCGGCGTCGTGCTCGGTGGCGTTGCGGCTTCGATGTTTCCGAGTCTCGGAATCGACGTGCGCATCTGCGCGCTCGTCGGCATGGCCGCGATGTTCGCGGGCGCGTCGCGCGCGCTGCTCGCATCCGTTGTCTTCGCGTTCGAAACCACGCTGCAACCGCTCGGATTACTTCCGCTTCTCGGCGGATGCACCGCCGGGTTCTTCGTCTCGTCGCTGCTGATGCGCAACACGATCATGACGGAGAAACTCGCGCGACGCGGCGTGCGCGTGCCGGTCGAATACGCGGCTGATCATCTCGACATGATCAACGTCGCGGATGCGTGTACGACGAACGTGATCACGGTGCGCGCGGATGAGCCGATTGCGAATCTGCGCGACTTTGCGGCGACGCACCAGGGCTTTCCGGTCGTCGATGCGGATGGCCTGCTGATCGGCGTGGTCACGCGCCGCGATTTTCTCGATCCCTCGCGCGATGCGCGCACGACCGCGGGCGAGCTCGTGACGCGCGCACCGGCGGTGATCTTTCTCGACAACTCACTGCGCGCGGCGGCGGATCACATGGTGCGCGAGAACATCGGCCGGTTGCCGGTCGTGAAGCGACAGGATCCGCGCCGAGTGGTGGGGATTCTCACGAGGAGCGATTTGTTGAAAGCGCACGAAACGCGTTTGGCGCAATCGGAGTAAACGGAGCGCGGGCTTCCAGCCCGCCGGACCTGTGTCCGCGAGCTGGAAGCTCGCGGACCGGAGGGCAGGATGCCCGCGCTCCGTTAGCGCTTCACGGTTTTGGCGAGGTACGCGCGCACGGTGTCGAGCGTTTCAGGCGCGCTCCAGAAATCGATGACTTCCGAATCGAGCTCGTTCGCGTAGTGCTTCGCGCGATCGATGGCCGATTCGCGAAGTTGTCGTTTCGCGAGCGCGAACGCTTTCGGCGGGAGCGACGCGAAGTGCGCTCCGAGCTCCGCGGCGCGCGCGGACAATGCATCCGCGGCGACGACTTCATCGACGATGCCGCGTTGTAGCGCTTCATCGGCGAGCACCGTTTTGCCGGTGTAGAGCAACGCCTGCAGTTGCTGCGGCGGCAATGCGAATCGCACGGCTTCGATCACACTCGGCGGAAACGCGACACCGACGAGCAACTCGGGAACGCCGATGCGACCGTTGCCCTGCGCCATCAATCGATAGTCGCCCGCGAGCGCGAACAAACATCCGCCGGCGATCGCATGTCCGTTCACCGCGACGATGAGCGGCTTCGGGAACGCGAAGAGATCGAGAAGCATGCGGCTGAGCGCCGGGAGAAACCGTTCAGCGTACGCGCGGCCGCCATCGGTGAGACGAAAGAGATCGACGCCCGCGGAGAAGATCGATCCCGTGCCGGTGAGAATCACGGCACGCACGTTGTCATCCTTCGCGTTCTCCGCGATCGCGAGTGCGAGCGCATCGACCAGCTCGACATCGAGCGCGGAAGCTTTGCCGTGGCTGAGACGAAGTGTGGCGACGGAATCGTGAACGCTGCGATCGATCATGGCGGCGAAGGATAGCGCGATCGGTATCATTGCGCCGCGTGCGATCCGCTGCGTTGCTGTTGCTGCTCTTCCCGATTGCGTGTGGTCCCGGCGCCGAGGTGCGCAGCGGACGTGAGTTGTATCTCGCGTACGGCTGCGCCGCGTGTCATGGCGAGAACGCGGATGGCAACGGTCCGGGCGCGGGCTTGTCGTCGATTCCGCCGCGCGATCTCACGAACCTCGATGGCTATCGTGGCGCGAACACGATCGAAGGCATCTCGTCGACGATCGCGTTCGGCATCGCCGAGGGACGCACCGGCATGCCCGCGTACCCGGACATTCCGAAACGCGAGCGCGCCGCCATCGCCGAGTATCTGCATTCGATCGCGAAACAAACGAGCGGCGTGCCGCGCGTGCGTGCCGCGTGGGTGCGCGCATTGCTGCCCACGTCCGATACGACGGCCGCGTATTTGATGATCGAGAATCCGGGCACGAAGCCCGTCGCGCTCACGTCGGTGACCTCGCCGAATGCGCGCACGATCGAGTTGCATGTCATGCAAACGAAAGACGGCATGATGACGATGCAGCACGTCGAGACGATCGACATCGCGCCCCGCGAGTTCGTGCGATTCGAGCCGGGCGGCGCGCATCTGATGCTCATCGGATTCACGCCCGCGAATGAAATCGATTTGCGATTGGTGTTCAGCGATGGGAGTGTCGTGAACGTGAAAGCACCGGTGCGTGATGTTGAGTAAACGATCACTCGTTGCGCTGTTGCTCGTGTTTTTTGCGTGCAGCAAACCGAAACCGCAGAAGCTGATGATGGTCGGTGAGTTCACGCTCGTCGATCAGGACGGCCGCGTGTTTCATTCGTCGAGCCTCAAAGGAAAACCGGCGCTGCTGTTCTTCGGCTACACGCATTGTCCCGATGCGTGTCCCACGATTTTGTCGAAGGTCGCGCGTGCGTATCGCAAAGCGGGTCCGCATGCGCGCGAGATCCCGACATTGTTCGTGAGCGTCGATCCGCGCGATACGCCGGATGTGTTGAAGCGTTATCTCGCGTACTTCTCCGCGGTGCCCGCGAAGGGACTCACGGGATCGAAAGCGCAGATCGATGCGGTGGTAAAGCAGTTCGGCGCGAAGTACGAGATCCACGACACCGGCTCCGCGGCAGGACCGCTCGTCGATCACACGATCAAGTTGTTTTTACTGGATCGCGATGGCGATGTGGTGGCGACGTTCGATCCGGATGGGGACGTGAATGAGATTGCGGGCGCGCTGCGCGCGCAGGGGTGAGGGCCAGCGCGCGCGCTGCGCGCGCAGGGCCGAGGGCCGAGGGCCGAGGGGAGTCGTCGCGAGACGGCAATTCATCGCCTGATCGAACAGGCGAGATCCATCTCGACGGCCGAGGGCTGAGGGCTGAGGGCCGAGGGCTGGGGGAGTCGTCGCGAGACGGCAGTTCATCGCCTGATCGAACAGGCGAGATCCATCTCGGCGGTCCCTCGGCCCTCGGCCCTCAGCCCTCGGCCCTGCGCGCGAAGCGCGCCGCGGGCGCCGGTTCTGCATAATGCTGAGCGTGCCTCCCGAGAAACTACACATCCCTGACGTCATCGAGCCGGACGAGAAGCTTCCGCAGGATCTCGTTGCGTTGCGGCGTTTCGCGTATTGGATGGATGAGGCGTTCGTGCTTCCGGGCACGCGCATTCGCGTGGGGCTCGATGCGCTCATCGGATTGATCCCCGGAATCGGGGATGTCATCGGCGCGCTGTTGTCGACGTGGATTCTCGTCGGCGCGCTGCGGCATCGCGTGCCCGCATGGGTGATCGCGCGGATGATCGCGAACATCGTCATCGATCTTCTCTTCGGCGCGGTTCCGGTTGCCGGCGACGTGTTCGATTTTCTCTACGAAGAGAACGTCAAGAACATGCGCCTGCTCGAGAAGCATCGCGACCGGCGCAAGCCGCCGCGTTCCTTCGCGGCGATCGCGGTGACCGCGATCCTGCTCGTTCTCTTCATCTTCGGCCTCGCCATCGGCGTGGTCGCAGGATTGCTGACGCTGATCTTCATGCTCATCGGACAGCGCTCGTGGTTCTAACTCTTTTTCGACGCCGCAGGACCCCGCGATATCCGGGACGGCCGCCGCTGCCGATGGTGCGGCGTCGCATCCCGATGCGCTATCACATGCGCCATCAGTTCGGCGTGCGCGACCTCGCGTTTCTGCAGACCATGCACGCGCTCACGGGCGCGCCACTCGCGGAGCACAATCGCGTCGATGTTCTGAAAAACGGCGTGCGCATCTTTCCGTCGATGCTCGCCGCGATTCGCAACGCGAAGAAAACGATCAATCTCGAGTTCTACATTTACTGGGACGGCGAGGTCGGCCGCGATTTCGCGCAGGCGCTCGCGGAGCGATCGCGCGCGGGCGTGAAGGTCAATGTGATCCTCGATGCGGTCGGCTCCGCGGAGATGTCGCAGGATCTCATCGACTTTCTCCTGCGCAACGGCATCGCGGTCGAGTGGTATCACCCGCTGCGCTGGTACACGCTCTCGCGCGTCAATCACCGCACGCATCGCAAGCTGCTCATCGTCGACGGCGAGATCGGATTCTCCGGCGGCGTCGGTATCGCGGACGAGTGGCTCGGCGATGCCGATCGCATCAATCACTGGCGTGAGACGGTCGTGCGCGTCGAAGGTCCGGTCGTGACGCAGATGCAGTTCGCGTTCATGGACAACTGGGTGAAGAGTCGCGGCGAATTGCTGACAGGACTCGATTACTTTCCACGCGTCGATGCGCGCGGCAATCAACTCGTGCAGGTAATGAAGTCGTCGCCGAGCGAAGGATCCTCGGCGGTGAAGCTGCTGTACATCGTCTCGATCGTCAGCGCGATGAAGTCGATCTACATCAACAGCGCGTACTTCGTTCCGGATCGCGATACGACGCGCGCGCTCGAAGCCGCGGTGAGACGCGGTGTCGACGTCCGCGTGATCGTGCCGGGCGAGTTCACCGA
>JBQCJC010000500.1:0-2449 GCA_051953135.1 Thermoanaerobaculia bacterium
CCCCGCGGGGGGCTGGTTAAATAACGGGATCGTGGTGCAGGGGGGGGCCCCCCCAACCACCACCACTATTCGTTCAGCAACTTCGCCCACAACTCCGTGATGTCGAAGTAGACCGTCTTCTTCTCGCCGCTCGCGAGCTCGATCTGCCCGACGTTGTAGCGGCGTCCAGCGCGCGTGCGGGGTCCGCCGCCCGTCCGACCAACGCGGCCGTACTGCTGGAAGATCCAATCGTTCTCGAACGTGACTCCACCCTCGGGAGAATCCTCCGGCACCGCGATCGCGGTCTGCGGAGAATCACCGGAGTGATCGACGAGCTCTTCGTTCGCCGGCGCTGACGTCGTGGATGCTGCTGGAAGCGCAGCGGTTGCGGCTTGCGGCGCGTGTGCGCAATGCAACAGCAGAGCGATGGCGAGAGCGGTGGCGGTGCGATGCATGAGCGTTCGAACAACGCCGGTCGATGCGGCGATTTCGCTTAGAATCCGCGCCGTCTCACCATGACCACTTACGACTCCTCATCCATCGAAGTTCTCACGGGACTCGAGCCGGTGCGCAAGCGCCCCGGCATGTACACGCTCACCGATCGTCCCAACCATCTCGCGCAGGAAGTGATCGACAACTCCGCGGACGAAGCCATCGCCGGCCACGCCGACGAGATCGTCGTCACGCTGCACGAAGACGGCTCGCTCTCCGTGCAGGACAACGGCCGCGGCATGCCGGTCGACAAACACGCGAAGGAAGGCGTCAGCGGCGTCGAGGTCATCCTCACGCGCCTGCACGCGGGTGCGAAGTTCTCGGACAAGAGTTATCGCTATTCGGGCGGACTTCATGGCGTCGGTGTTTCCGTCGTGAATGCCCTCTCGAAAAAACTCCAGGTGTGGGTCCGTCGTGACGGCAACGAGTATTCGATGTCGTTCGGCGACGGCAAGAAGAAATCAGAACTGAAGATCGTCGGCACGGTCGGCAAACGCAACACCGGCACGACGGTTCGCTTCTGGCCCGACGAGACGTTCTTCGACTCGCCGAAGTTCAGCGTGCCGCGCCTCAAGCACGTCATGCGCGCGAAGGCAGTGCTTTGTCCGAAGCTGCGCCTGCGCTTCATCAGCGAGATCGACAACGCCGAGAGCGAGGAGTGGTACTTCGAGGACGGCCTCACCGATTACCTGATGTCCGAGCTCGCGGGCAACACGTTGCTGCCGGAGACGGCGTACACCGGTCACTTCAAAGGTCACGAGCACGAAGTCGACTGGGCGGTGGTGTGGCTGCCGGAAGAAGGGGACATCGTCGGCGAGAGTTACGTGAATCTGATTCCGACATCGCAGGGCGGCACGCACTTGAACGGCTTTCGCACCGGGCTCACCGAAGCGATTCGCGAATTCTGCGAGTTCCGCAATCTTCTGCCGCGCGGTGTGAAACTCGCGCCCGAGGATGTGTGGGCGCGGTGCAGTTACATCCTGTCGGTGCGCATGGGCAATCCGCAGTTCACGGGACAGACGAAGGATCGTCTCTCGTCGCGCGAAGCGTCGGCATTCGTCAGCGGCGTGACGCAGGACGCGTTCTCGATCTGGCTGAACAACAACGTCGCGCACGCGGAGCAGATCGCGAATCTGGCGATCAATCAGGCGATGGTGCGCCTCAAGCAGGCGAAGAAGGTCGAGCGCAAGAAGCTGACGTCGGGTCCTGCGCTGCCGGGCAAGCTCGCCGATTGCACCGCGCAGGACCTGAGTCGCACGGAACTGTTCCTCGTTGAAGGCGATTCGGCAGGCGGCTCGGCGAAGCAGGCGAGGGATCGCGAGTTTCAGGCGATCATGCCGCTGCGCGGAAAGATTCTGAACACGTGGGAAGTGGAGTCGAACGAAGTGTTGTCGTCGCAGGAAGTGCACGACATCGCGGTGGCGTTAGGCGTCGATCCCGGTTCGGACAAGCTCGATGGATTGCGCTACGGCAAGGTGTGCATTCTCGCCGACGCGGATTCGGACGGCGCGCACATCGCCACGCTGCTCTGCGCGTTGTTCGTACGTCACTTCCGCAAGCTCGTCGCCGAAGGTCACGTGCACGTGGCGATGCCGCCGCTGTATCGAATCGACGTTGGTAAACATGTTTACTACGCGCTCGACGATGCGGAGCGCGAGGGCGTGCTCGCGCGCATTGCGGCGGAAGGGCTCAAGGGAAAGGTGAACATCCAGCGATTCAAGGGACTCGGCGAGATGAATCCGCCGCAGCTCCGCGAGACGACGATGGATCCAAACACGCGACGCCTCGTGCGACTGACGCTCGATCTCGAGCAGCAGGAGCCGGCGATGGCGACGATCGACATGCTGCTCGCGAAGAACCGCGCCGCGGATCGCAAGCAGTGGCTGACGGAAGAAGGGAACCAGGCCGAAATCGTCGACTGAGGTGGAGCGGCGGGCTCTCAGCCCGCCAAATGTTTGCCGGCCGGCGGGCTGAGAGC
>JBQCJC010000501.1:0-13512 GCA_051953135.1 Thermoanaerobaculia bacterium
TCCACACGCCTGCACGACCAGGAAGAGATACAACCCGAGGACGATCAGCACACCGATGAAGCCCCACTCTTCGCCGAGCACGGCAAAGATGAAGTCGGTGTGCCGCGCCGGAAGGTATTCGAGCTTCGCCTGCGTGCCGCCTTTGAAGCCTTTGCCGTGAATGCCACCGGAGCCGATCGCAATCTTCGCCTGCGTGACCTGATATCCGGATCCGAGCGGATCGCGCTCCGGATTGAGGAAGATCATGATGCGCTCGCGCTGATACGGCTTGAGAAAGAAGAAGTACGCCGTTGGTAACGCGATCAGCGCGACGAGAATCATCGCCACCCACACGCGCGCGCGAATGCCGCCGAAGAACATCGCCACCGCGAAGAGTGGGAAGAACGATGCCGCGGTGCCGAAGTCGGGCTGAATGATGATCAGTCCGACCGGCAATCCGATGATGCCCATGGCCATCATGAACGAGCGGAAATCGAGATACGCGCGATCGTTCGAGTCGAAGAACCGCGCGAGCATCAGCGCGGTGAAGATCTTCATGAATTCCGATGGCTGGAACTGGAATGCTCCGATGTGAATCCACGACTTCACGTTTGCGGTGAGCTTGCCGAAGACGAGCAGGTAGATCAGTAAGACCACACCGATGCCGTAGAGAATCGGCGCGATGTCGAAGAGCACGTGATAGTCGACGACCATGAACGCGATCATCAGCGCGAGGCCGATGCACACCCAGAGGATCTGGCGTTTGGCCAGCCCGAGGGATGGATCGCTGTAGTACGTCGCGCTGTAGACGAGCAGGCAACCGATCGCCGCGAGGACGAGTGCGGTGCCGAGAAAGTTGAAGTCGACGTTCGGTCGTGTGCGATCGAAAAGCATTATCGAGTGCTGGGGAGAGGCAGTTCGCCTTCCTTGATCTGCTGCAGCGTTTCGGGATCGTTGAGATCGAGACGCGCGCCGTTCACTTTGTCGCGGAAGCGCGCTTCATAGAGCAGCTTCGCGAGTGGCGCGGCGTCGGTGCCGCCATGACCGCCGTGCTCGATGAAGACCACGACAACCATCTGCGGATTGTTGAGCGGTGCGAACGACGCGAACCACGCGTGGTCGCTATACTTGAAGGGAAGCGATTCCGCTTTCACCCATCCGTGCTGCGCGATGACTTGCACGGTGCCGGTCTTGCCGGAGATGTCGAGTCCTTCGATGCGCGCGTTACCGCCGGTGCCGCCTTGTTCATTGACGACATCCCACAGACCTTTGCGCACGGCCTGCAGCGCCGCGGGTGCGAGTTTCACTTCATGCAGTACGCGGCTCGGAACGCGGAAGCGTTTGTACGAACCATCGTTCTGCACGCGATCGACGTAGCGCACGACGTGCGGCTGATAAACCTTTCCGCCATTCGCAACAGCCGCAATCATGTTTGCGACCTGCAGCGGCGTGACGATGAGCGGTCCTTGTCCGATCGCGACGGAGATCGTTTCGGACGGATACCACTTGCGATGTTGTTTGTCGCGCGCCCATGCCGTCGACGGAACGAGTCCCGCGCGCTCGCCATCGAGATCGATGTGCGAGATCTCACCGAACGTGAGCTGGTGCGCGTATTCGTTGATCTTGTCGACGCCGAGGCGGCCGCCGGTGTTGTAGAAGTAGATGTCGCACGACACTTTCATCGCGCGTTCGACATCGACCGTGCCGTGACCTTCGCGTTTGTAGCAGCGGAAGCGGCGTCCGAAGAATACGGCGCTGCCGCCGCAATTGAAGGTCGTCGACGGATTGACGACGCCTTCGGACATGCCGGCGATCGACATGACGACTTTGAAGACGGAGCCGGGGGAGTAGAGTCCCTGAATGGCGCGATTCAGCTCGATCTTGAATGGATTGCTCTGAATCGTTTTGTAGACGTCGGGCGTGAACCGGCGCGAGTAGATGTTCGGGTTGTACGCGGGCGAGGAGACCATCGCCAGGACTTCGCCGTTGCGCGGATCGAGCGCGACAGCAGCACCGACCATTTCGTTCTCGACGAAGTACTGCTCGGCGCGGCGCTGCAATTCGAAATCGAGCGTGAGGTAGATGTTGTCGCCCGGCACCGGTTGCTTGCGCGCCGGAACGTATTCGCTGAGGCGGCGGCCGTCGGCGTCGTACTCCCAATACTCCGCGCCGCCGCGGCCGCGCAGGTACTGGTCATACATCAGCTCGACGCCGCGTTTGCCGATGAGATCGCCCTGCTCGAGCTCAGCGTTCGCTTTGATGTCTTTTTCGTTAACCTCGCCGATGAAGCCGAGGACGTGCGCGGCCATGGTGGCGTACGGATAGTTGCGACGCTGCACCGGCACGACGTTGACTTCGGGAAACGCGATCGACTGTGCCTGAATCGATGCGACCTGCGCCATCGACAAGTCTTCGGCGATGACGAACGGACGCGTGGTCGGAACGCCGGTCGATGCTTTGTCCCAGCGCGCGCTCACATCCGCGACGGGAAGTTGCAGAACCTGCGAGAGGAATCCGATGAGTTTCTCTCGTCGCTGTTTGTCCGCTTTGATGAGCGGCTTCATGACGACGCGATCGACTTCGAGCGTGTAGGCCGGCTGGTTGTCCGCGAGGATCTTGCCGGTGCGGTCCATGATCAGGCCGCGTTTCGCCGGGATCTCGATCTGCCTTAGCGCATTCGCCTCGGATAAGCCTCGATATTTCTCGGCTTGCACGCCCTGTACGAACCAGAACGAGCCGGCGAGAAAAACGAACGCCGCGACGATGCCCCACAACACGGCGTTGATGCGGAACTGCAGAAATTTCTGGTCGTCTCGATAGACGCGCATATCAGGTCACCTGGGAAAACGTACGTGAGCAATCACCACGCCGCCGGCCGTCTCGTCGCTTCAATCGGCTCTTCTCGAAGGAAGAGCGTTAGCAACTGATAGACGAGCATGCCGAACAACAGGGTGAAGATCGTCTTGACGAGCAGTGCCTGTTCGAACATCTCGATTTTCTGTTTCATCAGGATGTTCACAAGGATGTAGATGACGAGCTCGTTCACGATCACCGCGCCGCCGAGGCAGGCGCCGAAGGCGAGCGTGCCGCGGAGCGCGAGGCGCGAGTTGATGTACGCGACCACGTAGGCGCAAACCGTGAGCGAGAACGCGTGCAGACCGAATGGCGCCTGCGAGAACGCGTCCTGCACGAAGCCCGCGAGCACGCCCGCGGCGATCGCGCCGAGAATGTTGCCGCCCATCGAGTAATAGACGACGAGGATCACGTACGGATTGAAGAACGCGAGCGCGTTCGGATAGAAGCTGTCGAGTAGTGAGTGAAGGGTGAGGGCGAGCAGCAGCCCGACCGCGAAACGGAGCCACCTCAAGGTGCGTACCTCACGACGGCGTTCGGAATCTTGCGAGTGTGAATGACGATCACTTCCTCGATGCTGCCGAAATCGACGGCCGGTTTGACCGTCACACTTTTGAACAACGATTGACCGGGATCGGCGCGCACGACGGTGCCGATCGGAATGCCTTTCGGATAAATGCCGTCGATGCCCGCGGTGAGCACGCGATCGCCGGCTTGCACATCGGAGAGCGCGGGGATGTCGAACATCTGCACGACCGCGCCGCCGTTGCCGCGCACGACGCCTTGTCTGCGCGTGCGCTCGACCAGCGATCCGACCGAGCAGTTGTTGTCGGTCACGAGTTGCACTTTCGCGAGATCGTTCGTCGTCAGCACGACGCGGCCGATGAGGCCATTCGCGTTGGCGACGATGTCGTTGACCTGCACGCCGTCGGATGCGCCGCGATCGATGATGATCGATTTGAAGCGGCCCGCGGTGTCGAGCATGATCGTCTGCGCCATCGACGTTTCCATGTCGAACGATTCGGCGTAGGCGAGAAGACTGCGCAGACGCCGCAGATCGCTTTCGGATTGACGAAGCTTGAGGTTCTCCGTCGTCAGCCCGGCGACTTTGCGGCGAAGCTCGAGGTTCTCGTTCACCGCGCGGCGCATATCGAGATAGCCGCGATGCATGTCCTGCGCGGTGCCGCCGATCCAGTTCACGAATCGCGGAACGGGTGAGAAGACAGTCATCACCGTGCGCTCGAACATCGTGCGCGTTTCGCCGACGTAACGCGTCTGGCTGCTGAGACTCATGAGGAGAAACAGCAGGGACAGAACGACGATGAAAAGGAGCGTCGGGCGGCGGGGGATTACGTCAGTCGGAACAGCCATGTGTCGCCACTCGCCTGAGCAGGTTTCGGGCCATTGTTTGAGAGCGGCGAGCGTTCGACTCGCCGCTCCGTTTCGGCACTATTCGATCGAAATCTTACGAAGAAGATTGAAGTCCGTGAGCATCTGGCCGGTGCCGAGTGCGACGCACGCCAGAGGATCTTCGGCGAGCGTCACCGGCAAGCCGGTTTCTTCGCGGAGACGTTTGTCGAGATTCTTCAGCATCGAGCCGCCGCCCGCGATGATGATGCCTTTGTCCATGATGTCCGCGGAGAGCTCGGGCGGCGTGCGCTCGAGCGCGACGCGCACGGCTTCGACGATCGTCGCCACGGTTTCGGACAAGGCCTCGCGAATCTCTTCGTCGCTGACGACGAGCGTTTTGGGAACGCCTTCGACGAGATCGCGGCCTTTGATCTCCATCGTCATCTCTTCATCGAGCGGGAACGCGGAGCCGATCTCCATCTTGATCTGTTCCGCGGTGCGCTCGCCGATGAGGAGGTTGTACTTGCGTTTGATGTACTGAATGATCGCGTCGTCCATCTCATTACCGGCGACGCGCACGGAGCGCGAATACACGATGCCGGCGAGCGAGATGACGGCGACGTCGGTCGTGCCGCCGCCGATGTCGACGATCATGTTTCCGGTCGGGTCGGTAATCGGCAAACCTGCACCGATCGCCGCCGCCATCGCCTGCTCGATGAGATAAACCTCGGTCGCACCCGCGCGCAATGCGGAGTCTTTGACCGCGCGCTTTTCGACCTGTGTGATCTCGGAAGGAACGGAGATGACGATGCGCGGCTTCACGAGGAACCGGCGCCCATGCGCCTTCTCGATGAAGTACTTGATCATCTTTTCCGTGACTTCGAAGTCGGCGATGACGCCGTCTTTCATCGGACGAATGGCGACGATGTTGCCGGGCGTGCGCCCGAGCATTTCCTTCGCTTCTTTTCCGACGGCTTCGACGTTGTTGTTGATCTTGTTGACCGCGACGATCGACGGCTCGCGCACGACGATGCCTTTGTTCTTGGCGTAGACGAGGGTGTTCGCTGTCCCGAGGTCGATCGCGAGATCGTTCGAGAACATCGAGAGGAGCGATTTCACAGCCATTCCGTTTGTCGTTTCCTTGCTTGAGTTACCGGAGAAATTGCACCGAGCGGCGCGAGTGCAAAACGAGGTCCAAATGAGGTTGATGCGCTGAGAGACGCGCGCGAGAAACTACTCTTCGACGATGACGACTTGTGATTGTACCGTTTGATTTCCTGCCGCATCGACGGCTTTGATGACTACCTGGTTGCGCCCGATCTTGTCGAAGCCGATCAGTTTCTGGAACGAGCCGTTCGATTCGACGTCCACTTCTTCATCGTTGATGAAGATCGTCGCTCCCGGTTCGGTCGTTCCGGCGATCGTGTAGAACTGGCCGCCGACATGGAACGGCTGCTTCATCGTTAGACGCGGCGGCTCGCGATCGGTAATGGCTTTGTTGCCGCCGCTCACACGGAAACGACGGAACGTCGAGAACGGTCCGACTTCACCATCCGGTCCAATCGATGCGACGCGCCAGTAGAACGATCCCTCGGACGTGACTTTCGCCGTCGCCGATGTCTTCGTGCGTTTGCCGTTGATCTCCTGCGTTGCAAACAGACGCGAGCGCGAGACCTGCAGTACGTAGCCGGTCGCGTCTGCCTGCGTTTGCCACAGGAACTGCACTTTCAGTTCGGGCGAAAGCTGGAACACCTGATTGTCGCCAGGTGAAAGCAGAGCGGGCGGAAGCGTGAGGCGCTTGATCGGCGAGAGCTCGCCGGCCGGAGTGGCGCTGACTTTGTCGCCGGGCGCGAGTTTGACGCCCGGTCCGCCAGCCTGCGATGCAACGGAACTGCTGCCGCGCGTGTTGACGACGGATGTCTGTTCGTTCTCAACGCCGACCTGTGTTGCCGATTCGGAATCGACGATGACTTGTGTTCCCGGCGTGCGCACGGTCGACGTGTCGCTGCTCGTCGCAACTTCGACGGAGCCGACGCGCATCTGTACGGCATTCGTCTTTTTCGACGTAGCCGGATTGACGGCAGAGTAGATTTCCAGAAGTGCGTTTGGACCGATCGTGTAGAGCGATCCGCTTGCGAACACGAGCTCGGCCGATGCGCGCGCGCCGGTTTTCACCCAGTCGCCATTGACGAGCGGAGTGCGCGCTTCGGCATCTTTCCAGTCGCCGCTCGTCGCACCCTTCTGATACTTGACGTCGCCTTCGACCGTTAAGAACTGCGCGTCGCTCTCGATGTCCATGCCGAGTGCGAGTGCGCCGCGGCTGATGTTCTGCGATGCAACCGCCGCGGCCTGCGCCTCAGCGAATTTGTTTGCGCTGAAGTGCGCGTTCGCTTCATCGAGTTTTTGGTGGGCGCGCGCGAACTCCGCGCGATGCGCATTGAACTCGGACGATGCCGCGAGTGAGTTGAGCGCCTGCCGCGCGTCGGCGATTGCGGCTTCAGCGGTGGTTTTCGGATTTCCCTTCTGGTTATGCCAGAACCACCACCCCGCGCCGCCGAGAATGAGTAGCAATACGACGAGACCGATCTGCTTGAGTCGATCGATCGAAATCAGATACCAGTCGATATCCGCGCCGCTTTGCTTCTTCGGTTTCTTCGCCATGGAAGGCCGGTCGGCGTGTTATAGCACACGAAAGACGAAGGTTGGCGCGCGCGCTGGGAATAGGTAAACTGCGCCGCTTTTTCTTGCAGGGTCAACCAGATCTTACCCGCTGGCCCCCGAAAGGTAGTTTCCATGCTCAAAGTAATGCGCGACAGCTTTCACCACTTGAAGTGGATCCTCATCGCCGTGGTTGCGGCGTTCGTCTTCGGTTTCGTCTTCATCGACATGGGACTCGGTGGAAGCCGGATGCGCGGCGGCAACGCGGGCGAGCAGAATTTCGCCGCGCGCGTCAATGGCGAAACGATCAGCTACAACGATTTCTATCGCTCGATGAAACGTCTCGAGGAAATGTACAAGCAGGCCTACGGCCAGCAGTTCACTCCCGAGATGGCCGCGCAGATGGGGCTCGCGAAGAACGTTCTCGACAATCTCATCGATCAGCGCCTGCTCACTCAGGAAGCGCGCCGCCTCAACATCGAAGCGTCGCCCGAGGAAGTGCGTAAGAAGCTGATGGAGATTCCGCAGTTCACCGAGAACGGCAAGTTCATCGGCATGGAGCTCTACACGCGTTACGTCACCGGCCCCCTCGGCTATCCGAGCACGGCCGAGTTCGAAACCGAGCTCGCGCGCGAGATCGCATTGCAGAAGATGGAGAGCGCACTGCAGAGCTCCGTCGTCGTTTCTCCGAAAGCGGTCGAGCAGGAGTACCGCCGCGCGAACGAGAACGCAAAGATCCGCTACGTGCTCCTTCCGGCCGCGACGCAGATGGCCAACGTCAGCGTCACGCCGCAGGAAGTCGAAACGTACTATCGCGAGAATCAGGCGAAGTACACGCACGGCGAACAGCGCTCGATTCGTTACCTGATGGCGGACTTCGCGAAGATTCGCGGAACCATCAAGCCGACGGACGAAGAGCTGCGCAAGCGCTACGAGCAGGCGAAGGATTCGTACAAGCAGCCGGCGTCCGCGCACGTGCTGCACATCCTCGTGAAGGTCGATCCGACCGCGACGCCGGAACAGGATGCAGCGGCGCGCACCAAGGCACAGAACATCGTCAGTCAACTTCGCGCCGGCGGCGATTTCGCGGGCCTCGCGCGTGCGAACTCCGACGATCCTTCGTCGTCCGGCAACGGTGGCGACATGGGCTTCGTCACGATGGGCCAGACCGTCGAGCAGTTCGAGAAAGCAATCTTCAGCATTCCTCTCAATACGATCAGCGATCCGATTCGCACGCCGGAGTACGGCTATCACATCGTGAAAGTCGTCGAGCGCCGTCCGGAAACGACGCGCACGTTCGAAGAGATGAAGCCGACGCTCGCCGCGCAGGCGACGAACGACATGGCTCGCGACGTTGCTCGCGCGGAGATCAATCGCATCAACGCCGGATTCAAGTCGACCAAGCCGAAGAACGCGGATGCGTTCGTCGCTGCGGCGAACGACAAGGTCACCGCGAGCAACAGCGGCTGGTTCGGCAAGAACGATCCGATCGGCACGATCGGTCAGCACGCGCCGCTCTCGCAGTGGGCGTTCGGCGCGAAGGAAGGCGAGATCACCGATCCGCCGATCGGAACGCCGAAGGGCATTGCGATCGCGTATCTCGAATCCGTGCGTCCGGCCGGCGTTTCCGCGCTCGCCGAGATTCGCGAGAAGGTCGAGCAGGACGCGAAGCTGGCGAAGGCGCGTGAAGCCGCAAAGAATGCGCTCACGACGGCCATGGCTGGTGCGACAACGATCGATGCGATCGCCGCGAAAGCTGGTCAGCCGGCCGCGGATGCGAGCGTTGCGCGCACGGGCACGATCGCTGGTCTCTCCGGCGATGTCTCGCGTCTCGTCGATGCAACGATGGCGGCGAACGTGAACGATCTCAAGGGACCGGTCATCGTCGACAACGGCGCGATTGTGTTCCAGGTCGTCGAGCAGAAGAAGGTCACGCCGCAGGAGCTCGAACAGAATCGCGCGACGTACGCCGATCAGCTTCGTTCGCAGCAGGCGCGCAGCCTTCGTGCATCGTTGCTCGAGCGTCTCCGCAAGGAAGCGAAGGTCGAAGTCAACGACACGATCACGCGTCCAACCACCACACCGACGGGAGTTTAGTTGTCGAACGTTTCACAGAAGTGGGATGAGCCCGCGATCCGCGTGCTGATGATGCCGCGCGATACGAACGCGCACGGCACGATCTTCGGCGGCGTCATCCTGTCGTACATCGACCAGGCCGGTGCGATCGAAGCGCGCCGGCAGGGTCTGCAGCTCATGGTCACGGTGTCGATGGACAAGGTCGTGTTTCACGAGCCGGTGTTCGTCGGCGATCTCGTGAGTTTCTGGACCGAGACGATTCGCATCGGAACGACTTCGATCACCACGAATGTGGTGGTCGAGTCGATCCGCGCGGGCGATCCTGAGCGCCGCGTGAAAGTCACGGAAGCGCAGGTCGTCTACGTGAACCTCGGGCCGGATCGCAAGCCCGCACCGATCGAGCGCAAGAGCGCTCCCGCGTACGCGAACGGTTAGCCGGCTCCTGTGGAGCGGGCTCTCAGCCCGCCGGCCGCCCGGCCGGCAGCGCTGGTTGCTCCGCAGAACGCGCGTGCGGCCACTTCGTTGCTGCGGTCGTCGCGAGTTCACTGGAGCGGCGGACTCTCAGCCCGCCGGTTTCTTTGTCGTTTTCTTTTCGGCGGGCTGAGAGCCCGCCGTTCCACGCGCCGCGCGCATCTTTTCCAGTCGTTCCTTGATGCGCATCTCCGCGCCCGCTTCTTTCGGCTCGTAGAAGCGATGTCCCGCGAGCGAATCCGGCAGGCAATCGAACGCCGCGGTCTGATCTTCGTAATCGTGCGCGTATTGATAGCCGCGGCCGTAGCCGAGATCCTTCATGAGTCGCGTCGGAGCATTTCGGATGTGCAGCGGGACGGGTGGATTGTCGCCCTGCCGTACTTCGCGAACTGCTTCTCCGTAGCCGACATACGCCGCATTCGATTTCGGCGACGCCGCCAGATACGTGACGAGCTGCGCGAGTGCGACTCCCGCTTCGGGCATGCCGAGGAAATGCACGGTTTGTTGAACGGCGATGGCGAACACCAGCGCCTGCGGATCCGCGTTGCCGATGTCTTCCGACGCCGCGCGCACCATGCGTCGCGCGATGTACATCGGATCCTCGCCGCCTTCGAGCATGCGCACGAGCCAGTACACCGCCGCATCCGCATCGCCGTTGCGCACCGACTTATGCAGCGCGGAGATGATGTTGTAGTGCTCTTCGCCCGACTTGTCGTACATCAGCGAGCGGCGCTGCAGAATCTCTTTGACCTTGTCGACATCGACAGGGCTGTCATCGCGCGATGCGGTTTCGACGACGAGTTGCAATGACGTGAGAGCTTGTCGCGCATCGCCCGCACTCGTCGCCGCAACGAAATCGAGAGCGCCATCCGTGAGCGTGATGCCGAACGTCTGCACGCTTGGATGATTCATCGCGCGCTGCAGAATCGCGACGACCTGCTCGCGCTCGAGCGCGGGAATCACGACGACTTTGCTGCGCGACAACAACGCGGAGTTCACTTCGAACGAAGGATTCTCCGTCGTCGCGCCGATGAGAATGATGTCACCCGCTTCGACGTACGGCAGAAACGCGTCCTGCTGCGCTTTGTTGAAGCGATGAATCTCGTCGATGAAGACGATCGTCTTCGAGCCGCGCGCCTGACGCGCTTTGCGCGCTTCTTCCATCAACGCTTTGATGTCTTTGATCGAGCTCGAGGTCGCGCTGAACGTGACGAATCGCGCGCGCGTCGTTTTCGCGATGATGCGCGCGAGCGTCGTTTTGCCGGAGCCCGGCGGGCCCCAGAAGATCATCGATGGGATGCGATCATTTTCGATCGCGTTGCGCAGAAACTTCTTCTCGCCTAGCAGCTCTTCGAGTCCAACGACATCTTCGAGTGACTTCGGACGCAGTCGCTCCGCTAACGGCGCGCTGTCATCCGCGGCTTTCGATGGCGGTGGGAAATCGTCGTCGCCGAAAAGCGATCCGCTCATGATTCGGATTGAGGATTCAGGATTGAGGATTGAGAGTTCATGACGATGCTCATGAGGCGAGAAGTCCGAAGTCGATGTTGCCGCCGCTGATGACGATCGCGACCGGTCCACGCGGCTTGATCTTGCCGGTAACGAGCGCTGCGATGCCTAACGCGCCAGTCGGTTCGATGACGAGCTTCGTGCGATACATCGCCCACTTCGTCGTCTCGAGCAGCACGTCATCATCGACGCTCACGACGTTCTTCACGCGTTCGCGAATGATCGCGAAGTTGCGCGTGCCGATCGCTAGCGTGCGCGCGCCGTCGGCAATGGTGTTCGGCGGATCGATCGTGACGATTCTGCCGCTGTGAAACGATTGCTCGCCGTCATTGCCTGCCGCGGGCTCGACGCCAAAAACGTCGATCGGTCCGAGCGATGTTGCGGCCAGCGCGGTGCCGGCGAGCAATCCGCCTCCGCCTAACGGCGTGACGATCGTCGTGACGTCGGGCCATTCGTCGACGATCTCGAGTCCGACAGTGCCTTGTCCCGCGATGATGTGATCGTGATCGAACGGCGGAATCACCGCCGCGCCGTTTTTCTCCGCGATCTCGCGCGCAACGTTGTCGCGCGTTGCCGCGGTAACACCGGCGGTGACGACTTTCGCTCCATACGCTTCGGTGGCCTGCACTTTCGTCTGCACTGAGTTTTCGGGCATGACGATCGTGGCGGGGATGCCGAGGAGTTTGGCGGCGAGGGCGACGCCTTGTGCGTGATTGCCGGATGAGAACGCAACGACGCCGCGCGCGCGCTGCGCATCATCTAATTGCAGCAGCGCGTTCATCGCGCCGCGGATTTTGAACGATCCGGCGCGCTGCAGGTTCTCGCATTTGAGGCGCACTTCGACGCCGATGCGTTCCGAAAGTGATCGACTCGAAAGAAGCGGTGTGCGATGAATGGTGGGG
Organism: Thermoanaerobaculia bacterium; assembly: GCA_051953135.1. GTDB lineage: Bacteria > Acidobacteriota > Thermoanaerobaculia > Gp7-AA8 > Gp7-AA8 > QHVT01. The sequence continues at coordinate 11,799 of JBQCJC010000501.1, forward strand.
CCGATGCGTGCGGCAGCGGCGCGGATGGTGGCTAAGTCGATAGCAGTGCTGATGTTTGCCGAGCTCACCCGCCGTAGTATAAACTCCCGTCGATTATTTGCTTTTTCCGCTCAAGCGGAGTTATCGTCAGCGCATTCAGTACGTTGACTAAAAGGGCACACTCGGGTTGGAGGTTGGGGTTATGTGGAGATGGGTTACCCGCTGCCTTGTTCTCGCCTTACTGGCGCAGCTTGCGCCGGCGCTAAGCGCGCAAACTTTTCATGGGGCAGTCGATAAGCCCGATCCTGCTCAGGTGCAGTCCGGGATCGTTCCGGTCATCGGCTGGGTCCTCAATCCGCTCGCGGTCTCGAAGATCGAGCTCTGGGTGGATGATCAGTATCAGCACGACGCGATGCTGAATCTCCCGCGCATCGACATCATCGAGGCGTATCCGGACTGGCCGGGGATTCACACCGCGCGTCCCGGGTTCATCACCGGCTTCCGCGCGGATCGATTCAGCAACGGGCCGCACACGGTTGAGATGCGCGTCTATCTGAGCGACAGCTCGGTGCAGTTCCTCGGACGCCGCACGATCAACATCAACAACACCGTCAATCAGGCACCGTTCGGCTATCTCGACATTCCGGATGGCGCCGGCATCAAGAACGTTTCGGGCGCGTTCCCGGTCAACGGATGGGCGGCCGATCTCGACGGCATTCAGAACATCGAGGTCATGATCGACGGCGGCATTCTGCAGGGCGCGATGTACGGCGACCCGCGTCCGGATGTCGGCGCGACGTATCCCGATTTCACGTCCGCGCAGTTCAGCGGATTCGTCGCGAACATCGATTCGACGCGCATCGAGAACGGCGTGCATTTGCTCACCGTGCGTGCGATCGACAAGAAGGGCATGGCCGCGACGATCGGCACGCGCACCGTTCAGGTCATCAACAACGACGCGTTCCTCAAGCCGTTCGGCTATCTCGAAGAGCCGCTGCGCGATGCGCGTCTGTACGGCACGGGCTGCGCGCCTGGCAATGACGAGCCGCCGGTCATCTCGCCGCCGATCAATCCCGAGAATCACATCACGCCGATTCGCGGCTGGGCTCTCGACCTCGGCACGCGTCACGATGTCGGCCGCGTCTCGTATCTCGAGCTCATGGTCGACGGCGTTGCATGGCTCACGACCGATGATTGCGCGGTGCGCTTCGGACGCTTCGCAAATTGCTACGGTCTCCCGCGCTATGACGTCGCGCGCTACTACCCGACGTTCCCCGATGCGCTGCTCTCCGGGTATCTCTTCACGCTCGATGTCGGCTCGCTCATGAACCTCGGCGTGCGCCCCGGCCAGCACAACCTCATGGTGCGCGTGGGCGATCGCGAAGGAACGTTCACCGAGCTTCCGAATCGCGATGGCATCCCGGTCTTCTTCCAGTGCGTCGATGACACGTTCAACTTCGCGAGCTACGGCTTCATCGAATATCCGACGTCGTTCGATTACGTCGGCGGCACGATTCTGTTCCGCGGCTGGGCTCTCGATACCGATGAGCAGATCGTGAACGTGCAGCTCGTGATCGACGGCAACTTCGTCGGCATCGCGCAGTACGGCTATCCGCGTCCCGACGTTGGCGATCAATATCCGTTCGTTCTCAATGCGGACAATTCAGGCTGGATCTTCCAGTTCGATACGCGCAAGCTCACCAACGGCCGTCATCGCGTGACCGCACGCGGCGTC
>JBQCJC010000502.1:0-13843 GCA_051953135.1 Thermoanaerobaculia bacterium
AGAGCCCGCCGCTCCACTGCGTTTCACCGTCACCAACTCCGTCACCCCGTCTCGACTGCGCACCGCGATCATCGTGTCGTCATCGATCAAATCCGCATCGCGCACATCCGCGAGGTGCGTGATGCGCGTGACGTTCGCGAAGTCCCATCGATACAAATCGAAATGCAGTACGCCTTCGGCATCGGGAGCGCGATGCGCGAAGACGATCGATTTGCCATCACGCGACCAGCGCGGGTTCTGAATGTCGCCGCCGTCCGGCATCACGAGCTCGTGCTTCGGCTCGCGCGGCAGTGGTTTCGTGCGCAGCGGCGCGACGTCTTCGGGATCGCGTCCTAAAACTTTCTCGAGCCGCTCGCGAAATTTCTTTTCTTCTTCATCCGCCGCGGCTGTAGACCACACCACGAGTTTCTCGGGTTTGTCTTTCGCGCGAATGACGACGGCGAGTTGCGATCCATCAGGCGAGACCGCGGGGTTGCCGCTCGCGCGCGGCGTTTCCTGAAAGAGCACGCCCTGCTGCAACGCACGCGCACGCCGCACCGCAATCGCCGAGGCCGTCACCTCGGCGAGAAACTGTCCGTACAGCCGATCGGGTCGTTCGCCGAAAACACCGATGAATGCAGCATCAAACGAACGTCGCTGACGCGCGGTCATGCGAGCCCACACGTTGCGCAGCGACTCCGGTCCGTTGCGCTGCTCGAGCCATTCGAGAAACGCGGAGCCCATGAGGTACGCCATCGACATCCCGAGGAAACGCGGGTCGGAGTTGAGTTGTGCGTCGGTGGGTACGCGACCGGTCTCCGCGAGTTGCCGAAGAATCAGCGCGCGAATCGTGCTGCTCGGACGTCCCGCGCCGGTGAGTCTTCCTTCGACGAGTGTCGCGTAGCCTTCGAGCACCCATCGCGGCGCGTGCAGCGTGATCGGATTCAGCGGCAGTACCGACGTCTCGATGAATCGCTCGAATGGATTGCGCGACGGCCGCAGCATGTGCACGACGTGCGCGACTTCATGCACCGCAAGCAAATCGATCCAGTTGCCGTATGCGCCGAGTTGTTCGTCCGGGCCTGGCGGCTCGGTCCAGAAGATGATGCGCGGCGTGTCGAGAAACGTCCACGCGCTGCCGTTCGGCTCCGCGATCGGATTCATTACGAGCACGTCGATGACCTGCTTCGGCGTGGAGCCGACTTCCTTCGAAACTGCGTCGTGAATCGGCTCGAGTCGCTCGGCCCCGCGCATCGCCCACGCTTCGAATTCGCGCGGGTAATGCACGCGAAAGTGTTTCGTCTCGATGGTGCGCCAGTCGTGCGCGGGACCTTGTGCGTGCGTGTCGATCGCGATCATCGCGAGCAGCACGGCGATCAGCGAGAGGCGTCTCATGCGGCGTGGTAGTGTACGAGCCATGCTGCGATTCGCCATTCTCACTGCAACATTCATGTTCGCCCTCGGCACGCTCGCACAAACGAAGCCTTCCGGAAAGTTCATGCTCGTCGTGCACGGCGGCGCCGGCACGATCACGCGCAAGAGCATGTCTCCGGAGATGGAGAAGCAGTATCGCGAAACGCTCGAACAGGCGTTGCGCACGGGACACGCGGTGCTCGCGAAAGGCGGCACGTCGATCGATGCCGTCGAAGCGACGATTCACGTGCTCGAAGACTCGCCGCTGTTCAACGCCGGCAAGGGCTCGGTGTTCACGCACGATGGCAAGAACGAGATGGACGCCGCGATCATGGACGGTCGCACCAAGGCGGCGGGTTCCGTCGCGGGCGTGACGATCATTCGCAATCCGATCAGCGCCGCGCGCGCCGTGATGGAGAAATCCCCGCACGTGATGATGGTCGGCCGCGGCGCGGAATTGTTCGCGACGAAGATGGGACTGGAGATCGTCGATCCGTCGTACTTCTGGACCGAGCGTCGCTGGAAATCGCTGCAGCAGGAGCTCGCGAAAGAAGTGAAGCCGCAGGCCGCGATCGAATTGCCGGAAGGCGAAAAGAAATTCGGAACGGTGGGTGCGGTGGCGCTCGATCAGAACGGCAATCTCGCCGCTGGCACATCGACGGGCGGAATGACAAACAAGCAATACGGCCGCGTCGGCGACGCGCCGATCATCGGTGCCGGTACGTACGCGGAGAATGAATCGTGCGCGGTGTCAGCCACCGGTCACGGCGAGTTTTTCATCCGCTGGACCGTCGCCCACGACATCGCCGCGCTGGTGAAGTACAAAGGGCTGACGGTGCAGCAGGCCGGCGATGAAGTGATCCACAAGAAGCTCGAGCCGGTGAAGGGCGAAGGCGGCGTGATCATCCTCGACGCAAAAGGCAACTTCGCGATGCCGTTCAACAGCGAAGGGATGTATCGCGGGTACATCGGGATGGATGGCGAGCCACACGTGCTGATTTATAAGGACTGAGGGGGCATGTCATGCCGAGCGGGAGCGAGGCAGCTGGGGCTCGGGTGGTGGCACGAGGCACGAGTTTCGCGCCACCCACCCACCAGGCCCCTCGCTACGCTTCGGGGTGACACGTCAGCGAGGCAGCTGGGGCTCGGGTGGCGGCACGAGGCTCGGGGTTTCGCGCCACCCACCCGCCAAGGCCCCTCGCTACGCTTCGGGGTGACACTTGCGTAAAACGAACGTTCGTACTATTTTATCCACGTACTTAGGAGGCACATGATGAACCTCGCGACGTTCGATGACTTCCTCAACCCCAAGTTCGTCTTCTTCTCCCCGGTTCAGGACGCGCTGAATACACGGCGGCTCGAAGAGCATGTGGATCGTGCGATCATCGCGCTCGACGGTCAGGCTCCGATCGGCGGAGACTGGTCGATCGAGCAGCTCAACCCGGTTCTCGCCGGAACAGCGGTCCGCGTCGAGCTCTGGGTCAACAACATCGATGACTTCACCTGCACCTATGGGTTTCTCGCATCGAGCTCGGACGGGCGCGTGCCGTACGCGCGCGGCGAGCGCATCGTGGTCTGCATCGACCCGGCGTCGCGCAACCCGTCGAAGTGGAGCAGCGATTTCCGCCACACACACGCGGAGCTTCTCAAGAATCTGCCGGCCTACGCATGAAGGGTGAACGCACGCGACAGAGCATTCTCGAGCGTGCCGTCGATCTGGCATCGCTCGAAGGGCTCGAAGGACTGACGATCGGCAGACTCGCCGAAGAACTGAAGATGTCGAAGAGCGGTCTCTTCGCGCACTTCGGCTCGAAAGAAGAATTGCAGATCGCCACCGTCGTCGCGGCGTCGCAACGCTACATCTCCGAGATCTTCTCGCCTGCGCTCAAAGTCCCGCGCGGCTATCCGCGCCTCCTCGCGATCTGCGATTCGTGGTTGTCGTACGTGCGTCGCGGCGTGTTTCCCGGCGGTTGTTTCTTCGCCGCGGCGTCGTTCGAGTTCGACAGCCGTCCCGGTGCCGTGCGCGATCTCGTGCGCCGCCTCATGGACGATTGGATCGGCGCGCTCGAGAAAGCGATTCGCATGGCGCGCGATGAAGGTCACATCGATCCGAATGTCGATCCCGCGCAGCTCGCGTTCGAGCTCAACGCATTGTTCTTCGGCGCGAATTTTTCGTTTTATCTGCGCAGCGATGAACAGGCGATCGCGCGCGCCGAGCGCGCGGTGCGCGCGCGACTCGAAGCGCTTCGCACACAGACGCCCGTTGCCGTCACCGCGTAAGCACGAACGGCTCGCTCAACTCCGACGTTCCTACTGCAGGATCATCAAAGTTGTACACGGCGTACAAGAACGTCGAAGCCTGCAGCGCGCGTCCGCGTAGATCGCGGTCGATCTTCGCGTCGAACGTCGTCGCCGAGTACGGCAACTCGAGCTTCGCGACGAGCTCACCATCGGCGTACACACACACCACGTAGCCCATGGTGAACCCGCCGGGATTGCGTTGGAGCGCTCCGTTCACTCTCGTTACGCCATCTTCGAATGACGCCGAGAGAATCGCAGGCGCGCCGACGGCACCGCCTTGTCCCGGCAGGCCGGGACGCGCGTCGCGCGTCGCACCATCGAGCGCGATGTCAATCGGCTGTCCGCCATTCGCGCGAAACGTGTTCGCGCCTGCATTCGCCATCGCCGCGAGTGACAACGCAATGCCGGCTTCGGCGTTGTACGCGAAGGTGTTGCTTTCGATCGTCGCGATGCCCCAGCTCGCACCGCTCTTGTGGACGAAGATGCCGCTGGCGCCGTTGCCAAGCGGTGTAACGCCATCCGCGCCGACGCCGACGAGATTGCCGCGGAACCCGAGGCCGGCCTGCTTATCCATGACGAAGAAACCGCCGGAGCGTTTGTTGCCGCTGAGAATGTTCCCGCCGAGGGCGGCGCTGATGGAGTTGTTGAGTTGCACGCCGCGCAACCCGTTCGGCGCCGCATGCACGCCGGTCGGATCGACGCCAATCCAGCAGCGATAGATATTGATGAGACTCTCGCCCGCGAGAATGCCGTTGTCCGGAAAGTTGCCGATGACGAGACTATCGACATTCATCCATGCGCGCGGTGCATCGATGCCGCTTCCCTCCCCCGCAGCACTGCCGTCGAGAAAAATCTCCGGACCGCCGTACGGATTCGTCTCGCCGGTGAACGCGGATTGCGTGCGGCCGTCGATGATCACATCGATTCCGTTGATGACAGGCAGCGGCGATGACGGGCGAATCGTGAACCATCCTTCCTGCGGCACCGGCGCAAGAATGCGGAACACGGCCTGACACGGCTCGATCGTCGTGCAGTTCCCGTTGATGTCGAGCAACGCCTGTCGCAGGGAACCTGGTCCTGCATCGTTCGTGTTCGTGACGAAGTACTCGTGCGCAAACACCGCGACCGCGTGCGCAACCGGACCGCCGCCGATCTCCGCGCTGCCCCAGTGATGCGCGTAACGCTGGAACACTTCTACGACGAACGTGAGCTCGTGCGTGACGTTCGGCTGAAGATCAACCTCGCAGTCGACGCGACCGGCGCTCCAGTGCGTGCACCCCGACTGCGGAAATCCCACGATCGGCTCGTAGCTGGTGAACACGATCGTCGGCGACGCGGAGTCTGTGCTCGTCACGCGCACGACCCACACGATGCGGTTCTGCGCATCGATGTCTGCCGGCGGAACAATTTCCAGTGAAACAGCAGCAAAGAGCGGAGCGCAGAGACAAAGCGTGAGGAGCAGAACGATCGCGCGTGTCATCGACATGACTGATGTACGGATCGCGCGCAAGTTCCGTTCGTTGACCTCACGCGGGTCGTTTCGAGACCGACTGTTCACCTGTCCGTAACCGCCATCGTCCGCGTTCGCTCGTTCAATGACCAAGCAACGCACAACAGGAGGATTTTGCGCATGGCCGAAGACTCAGGCCTCACCCGTCGTACCGTGATCGGCGCGGGCGCCGCCGCATTTGCGACGATCGCTGCATCCGATCTCTTTCGTGTCTCGAACGCATTCGCTGAAACCGGACCGACGAGCGGGGTCGGTTACTTCTCGCGATTCGGAGTGACGGAGAAGCTGCTCCGCGACACTCTCGCCTCGGCGATGTCGAAAGGCGGCGATTACGCGGACGTTTACTTCCAGCATCGCGTCACGAACTCGCTCGCGCTCGAAGACGGCGCGGTAAATCGCGCCTTCGCAAACGTCGGCCTCGGCGTCGGCGTGCGCGTCGTCAAAAACGATCAAACCGGCTACGGCTTCACAGAGGACATCACGCCGGAAGGCTTGAAGCGCGCGGCACTCACCGCCGCCGCGATCGCCGACGGTCCCGCGAAGAAAGGTCCCGTCGAGTTCCGCGCGATGGAAAACAAGCCGAATCGCTATCCCATCAAAACGAAATGGGAAGACGTTCGCCCGCAGCAGAAGCTCGCCATCCTCAATGGCCTCAACGAAAAAACGTTCAAGGCCGACGAGCGCGTCAAGAAAGTCACGCTCAACTTCATGGATCAGGGCAGCGTGATTCTCATCGCCGACTCGAACGGCCGCATCGTCGAAGACGCGCAGCCGATGACGACGCTCGCGCTCTCCGTCGTCGCGGAACAAAACGGACGCCGCGAGAACAACTCGATCAATCGCGCGGCGCGCGGCGACATCAACTTCTACTCGGCCGAGCGTCTCGACAAGATGGTCTCGACCGTCATCGACAAAACCATGGTGCTCTTCGACGCCGTGCAGCCACCTGCCGGTGAAATGCCGGTCGTCATGGCCGCCGGTGCCGCAGGCATTCTTCTGCACGAAGCGATCGGCCACGGGATGGAAGCCGACTTCAATCGCAAGAACGTTTCGATTTACTCGGACAAGATCGGCAAGCCGGTCGCCAACAAGTTCGTCTCCATCGTCGACGAAGGCACGCAGGACAACGCGCGCGGCGCGATCAACATCGACGACGAAGGCAACGCCGCCGGCCGCACGATGCTCGTCGAGAACGGAACGCTCACGAGCTATCTGCATGACTCGATCTCCGCGAAACACTACGGCGTGAAGCCGACGGGCAACGGTCGCCGCCAGGGTTACGAGTTCGCGCCGATGCCGCGCATGCGCTCGACGTACATGCTCCCCGGCCCGCACAAGCACGACGAGATCGTCGCCTCGGTGAAGAAGGGCATCTACTGCGATCTCTTCACCAACGGCCAGGTCAACATCGGCGCCGGCGATTTCACGTTCTACGTGAAGAACGGCTATCTCATCGAAGACGGCAAGATCACGAAGCCGATCAAGGACGTGAACATCATCGGCAACGGCCCGAAGGTGCTCGAGAAGATCGACATGGTCGCGGACGATCTGAAGATCGACGAAGGCGGATGGACGTGCGGCAAGGACGGCCAGTCGGTGCCGGTGTCGCAGGGCCTGCCGACGGTGCGCGTTTCGTCGATCACGGTCGGCGGCCGCGCGGAGAAGAAGGGATAAACGATGAGCAAGACCAACGATCAGGACATGCTTGCCATCGCGCACTCGTGCATCTCGATCGCGAAATCCGCGGGCGCAAACGACGCGGCGGCGCGCGCGTATCGCGTGCGTGATGTCTCGCTCGATTACCGCGACGGCAACGTCGAGAAGATCAGCGAGTCGACGACGCGCGGCGTGAGCATTCAGCTCTACGTCGACGGCCGCTACTCGAGCGTTTCGACGAGCGATCTGCGTCCCGATGCACTGAAGAGCTTCATCGGCGATTCGGTTGCACTCGCGAAGACGATCGCCGCCGATCCGTTTCGCGCGCTGCCCGATCCCGCGCTGTACAAGGGTCAGGCGTCCACGGATTTGCAACTCGAAGATCCGAAGTACTCCACGGTCACCGCGGACGAAGGACGCAAGATCGCGAAGGTGATGCACGACGCCGCACGCTCGGTGAAAAACGCGGATTCGATTCTCAGCATCACGTCATCGTTCTCTTCGAATCTCGTCGAGAACTGGATGGTGACGTCGAACGGATTCTCGGGCTCGAATCGCGGCACGTCGTTCTTCCTCTCCGCGGGCGTGAGCGCGAAGGATGCGGATGGACGGCGCCCCGAAGAGTACGACTACGCGGGATCGCGATTCTGGGGCAGCGTGCCCGACGCGGCCGCGTTAGGCCGCAGTGCCGCGCAACGCACGCTCAATCGCCTCGGCTCGAAAAAAGGTGAGAGCGCCGAGATGACGGTGATGATCGACAACCGCGCGGTCGGCCGTCTCGTGAGCATGCTCACGCAGGCGCTCACCGGCGGCGCGTTGCAGCAGAAGCGATCGTTCCTCGAAGGAAAAATCGGACAGCAGATCGTCAGCCCGCTCGTATCGATCACGGATGATCCGCTGATCGCGAAAGGCTTCGGCTCGCGCAAATTCGACGGCGAAGGCATCGCCGCGAAGCAGCGCGCGATCATCAAAGACGGCGTGCTTCAGTCGTACTACATCGACACGTACTACGGCCGCAAACTGAAGCTCGATCCGACCACGGCGTCACCATCGAACTTCACGTGGAAGCTCGGCAGCAAATCGCAGGCGGAGCTGATCAAAGACGTGAAGGATGGATTGCTCATCACGAGCTTCATCGGCGGCAATTCGAACAGCGGCACCGGCGATTTCTCCGTCGGCGTCGTCGGCTTCCGTCTGCGCAACGGCGCGATCGCCGAGCCGGTCGCGGAGATGAATCTCTCCGGCAATCATCTCGAGTTCTGGAAGAAGCTCGCGGCAATCGGCAACGATCCGTTTGCGTACTCGCAACTGCGCACACCAACGCTCGTGTTCGACGGCGTGTCCGTTGCCGGCACGTAGCGTTCACGCGTGACAAGGCTCACCGACACGCAACGTACGCAACCGTACGTTGCGCGTCATGAGCACTCTCGCACCTGAAATCAACATCGGCATCAGCGCTTCCGATCGCACCGACATCGCGAACGCGCTCTCCCGCCTTCTCGCCGACACGTACACGCTGTATCTCAAAACGCACAACTTCCATTGGAACGTCACCGGACCGATGTTCCAGACGCTGCATCTCATGTTCGAGCAGCAGTACAACGAGCTCGCGCTGGCCGTCGATCTCATCGCCGAGCGCATTCGCGCGTTAGGTGCGATCGCACCTGGCTCGTATCGCGACTTCGCGAAACTATCGAGCGTGAAGGAAGCGGAAGGAGTTCCGGTCGCGACGGAGATGATTCGACAGCTCGTCGAGGGACAGGAAACCGTGGCTCGCACGGCACGCGAAGCATTCGTGATCGTCGATCGCGCGAACGATCAGCCGACCGCGGATCTGCTCACGCAGAGAATGCAGATCCACGAGAAAACCGCGTGGATGCTGCGGAGTTTGCTGGAGTAGTGGAGCGGTGGAGCGGCGGGCTCTCAGCCCGCCGATATGAAGTACGTTCGGCGGGTTGAGAGCCCGCCACTCCACTTACACCGTTTCACAACGTTCCACGCGTACGTCCATGAATGATGCCGCCGCGCGATCGCGTGTGGCGGCATCCTCAAACGCGCCGACGATCGTCGAGCCGCTTCCACTCATCCCCGCCCACTTCGCGCCGTTCGCGAGCAAACGCTGTTTGTACTCGCGCAGTTGCGGCAACAGCGAGAACACCGGCTCTTCGAAATCATTCGTGAAGTTCGTGAAGTCGCGATATGCATCGATACCGAGCGGCGGCGAGTAGCGCGTGATGCGCGCGAACGCTTCCTTCGTCAGCACGCGCTCTTCCGGCAACACGAGCAGCAGCGGAATGCCGCGCATCGATTGTATGGGAGTCAATATTTCCCCGCGTCCCGTCGCGTAAGCCGTTCCGCCCACGAGAAAGAACGGCACGTCGGATCCGAGTTGCAGCGCGATCGATGCGAGGTCGTCGCGCGATCCGCCTAACGCGAGCAACGTCGTCGCGGCGTTCGATGAACCACCGCCGAGGCCACCGCCCGCGGGGATGCGCTTCTCGAGCTGAATCGCTGTCGGTGCAGCATTCACGGCACGCGCGGCGCGCAGCACGAGATTCGAATCATCGACAGGAAGCGTTGGATCGGAACACGTCAACGACATTGCGGACGATGGCGTGAACGTCAGCTCGTCGTGCAGCGAGATCGTTTGAAAGACGGTCTCGAGATCGTGAAAGCCATCGGCGCGTTTGCCGGTGATCCGCAGCGCCCAGTTGATCTTGGCGAACGACTTCACTCGCTCACGACCTCGAGATGCTCGATCTCGATGCGATCGTCACCGCGCGTGATGACCACGCTCTTCGCCGGAAACGAAGGTGGTTCGAATCGCACCGCAATTGCTCCTGCCGTCGCCGCGGCAATGCCGCCCGGCGCGATCTCGACCCACACGTCGTCGCGCGGCGGAATGCCGAGGAGGAGCTTGCCGGTCTCCGCGGGTGTGAGGCCGGCCGCGCGAAGAAAATCGAACGACGCTGGCGGCACATCCGGATCGGTCGTGATCGAGTTGCCATTCGCGCGCATCGTCATCGCCGTCGTGCCCACCGGCGTGTACGCGATCAGCTCCATGCGCTGCGCGTCATGCACCGCGAGCTGCGCGCGAAACGATTGCGTCTTGCCGTTCGTCGTCGCGCGCACACGCATCAAACTGCGTACGCCGCGAAAATTGAGACGACGCTCGCGCAACTGCTTTGTCGTCTCCGCGACCGTCGTCGACGTCAACGGCGCGATCGGTTGTCCCACCGGCCGCGTCGATGCACACGAGCTCAAAAGAAAAGCGGTGATCGAAGCGACCACCGCCAACCGCCAACCACCAACCGCCAACCAATTCATCGCTGACTCGTCTGTCCGCTCCGCTCGATTTCCGCGATCTTCGTACGCAGCGTCTGCAGCTCTTTCTCCTCGGGATCGAGATCGAGCGCCGCCTTATAGACCTGCAGCGCGCGCACGCTATCGCCGCGCTTCGTGAGCACATCGCCAAGATGCTCGTGGACCGTCGGATCGCGCGGCATCAGTCGCACTGCATCCGTGAGGTACTTCTCCGCGAGATCCAACTTGCCGAGGCGGAAGTAGACCCAGCCAAGCGAATCGACGTACGCGCCGTTCTCCGGCTCCTGGCCAACCGCGCGCGTCAGCATGTCGTGCGCCTTGTCGAGATTCACGTTGCGCTCGGCGTACATGTAGCCGAGGTAGTTGAGCGTCGGTGCGTGCTCGGGAGACTTTTCGAGCACGCTGAGAAACGACTGCTCCGCGAGCTTGAAATCGTTTGCGCGCTCGTACAGCGATCCGAGTTGAAAGCGCAGATCGAGATCGTCCGGCTTCGCCGCGACCGCGTTCTTCATCAACGCGATCGCCGACGTCATGTCCTTCGCCGACGCATACGCCTCGGCCGCCGCAATTGCATTGCGCGAGCTCACCTTGATCTGCGTTTCCGCGACCTGCTTCGCCTTCGCCTTATCGCCGCCGCGAATGAGCGACTCCACATAGCGGGCGTTCAGGAAAGGATCATTGCCGTACTTCGTGATGAGCGGTTCGAGCAACGCGACGACGTCCACGTTCTTCTCCTGCTTGCGCAGCGCTTCGATCGCGATGTTGATCGCCTGCGCGTTCGGCTTGTCACGGAACACGAGGATTGACTTCGCCGTCTCCGCCGCGGCCGCGTAGTTGCCCTTCTGCAGATCGATGAACGCGAGCTGCGTGCGCGCGAGCGCGGTGAGGTTCTCCGGCACGTCGCTCATCGAAAGCAGCGACGTGAATTGTCTCGACGCCTCGTCCCACTTCTTTTGTCCCGCGAGACTGAGCGCGTAGCTCGCAACGAAATCCGGATCTTTCGGCTGAGTGCCGATCAACTGCCTGAAGATCTTCTCCGCCTCGGCGTACTCCTCGAGGTCGTTGAGCGACTCGGCGTAGTAGTAGAGGACGCGCGTGTCTTTCGGATCCGCGGCAACGAGCGCTTTGAAGCGATCGCGCGCCGCACGCGCATTGCCCGCGCGCAGGTAGAAGAACGCCTGCTGGCGTTGCAACTCGACGTTCAGTGGATCATCTTCGACGAGCGGCTGCAGCAGATCGGCCGCTTTCTGAAATTCGTTTTCCTGCTGATAGATCTCGAGAAGCTGCATGATCGCCGGCGTGAACGACGCATCGATCTGCACCGCGCGCTCGAGATACTGCTTCGCTTCCGCGCCGCGACCGAGTTTCGTCAACACCTGCGCGTACGAATAGTTGAGCGCGCGCTGATCGGGAGCGCGCTCGACCATCTGCGCGAGGATGCGCTCCGCGTCATTGAGTCGATTGAGCGAAGTCATCAACTGCGACACGGCGATCCCCGTGGAGAGATCGTCTGGATTCGCCTTGAACGCGGCTTCGAGATACTTCAGCGCTTCTTCCACCGCGGTTTTACTCGTGCCTGCTTTGTCGAGCAGCAGACGGCCGAGCACGCGATTGGCGTCGTAGAAATCAGGAGTTTTCGCGACGACGGCGCGCAGTTCGGCTTCCGCTTTTTCCGCGCGTCCTGCTTCGAGCAGCAACATCGCGTGCTCGTACTGCAGCACGGAATTGTTCGGATCTTTTTGAAGAACTTTGTCGAGGTGCTGGAGCGCCTCGTCGTACTTCCCCTCGTTGGCCAGGAGCTTTGAGAGGATGAACTCATACGGCTCGTTCGATTTCTCCTGCGCGCCTGCGGCAGCGGTGAACGAGAGGACCGCCAGCAGGACCAGCGAGCACTTCATCATTTTTTTCATCGTAGCACTCGAACGGTTATCAACATGGGCTGCGCGTTTGCGCATTCTTGGAGTCATGAGCGTGAGGCGTGCCATGTAGCCGTCGTCGCTTTTAAGACGCAATCCCCCACTTTCGGTATCGGTTGCTCCCACATTCTCACCACCTGGTCACGATTGTGCTAAAAGCCACTTGGGAAACGGCCCGGATGGGCCATTGTGTTACTCAATCGAGTCGAGCGCGCGTGAGTCTGGAGCGGATCGAGATCACACCCTTTGCGGTGATTGCGGGAGAGCTCCTGCAGAGCCGGAAGACCGGCTACTTGACGATCCTCAAGCCGCCGCTGCGTCAGGTGTTGTACTGGTCGCAGGGAGAGCTCGTGATGGCGGCTTCAGCCGCGGCCGAAGATTCGCTCGCGAGTTTTCTCACACGTCGCGGCGCACTTCCCGCCGACAAGGCATTTCAACTCCTCGGCGATGATCCCAATGACGCGGTCGCGCGATTGCACGAAGCAGGTTTGTTAGATCTTTCGACGCGACAAGTCTTGTTGCGCGAATGGCTCAGTGCGCAATTCGTCCCGCTGTTTTCGCTCGATGAAGGAACCGCCGCGTTTACGGATGACGAGCCGCTGCCGCCGGAGAAGCGCGTGTTTCTGCCGTCGACGCCGTCGTTGATCGTCGAAGGAATTCGCGCAATCACGAACGGTCTCGTCCTGCGGCGTTCGTTAGGCGATCTCAAGCGACGCATTCAGCACGCACGCGATTCGCGATTCACACTCGAATCGCTTCCGCTCACGGAAACAGAGCGCGCGATTGCAGCAGCACTGACGGAGCCCGTTTCAATCGAAGTGTTTCTCAAGCGCTTCGCATCACAATCCGTGACCGCGGCGAAGGTCGCGATTGCGATGATCACGTTAGGCGTGTTCACGATTTACGAAGATCGCGCGAACGTCGCGCCGGTCGATCTCGCGGACATGCAGCGCGATCTCGAATTGCTTGCGGCAATCGGATCGACGGATCAACGCTCGCTGCGCGCGGTGGCGTTCTCGCGACAACTGCCGTCGCTCGATCACTATCAGATTCTCGACGTCGCACGCGCGGCAACGCGCGCGCAAGTCCTCAGCGCGGGCGAGATGGCGCACAAGCGTTACGACGCGACGACGTATCCACCGATCGTGCGCGACGCGCTGTCGATGATCAATCGTCGCATCGACGAAGCCGTTGGAGTGTTGAGCGATGCAGTGCGCCGCGGCGCATACGACAAGCTGATTCAAGCGCGCGGCGGCGAAGGCTCGTCGACGATTCAACAGCGACTCACGCAGCGCACGATCGCCGAGCAAAACTTTGCGCGAGCAAAAGAGCTGACGACGCAGGGCGATTACTACGGCGCGATCGTGCTGCTGAAACAGGCGGTGCAGTTCGTGCCCGATCACGCGGAGGCATGGGCGCTGTTAGGCGCGTGTCAGGAGCGCAATCCGAAGTGGCGGCGCGAAGCGGCGGAGAGTTTTCAACGCGCGCTGTCGATCGATCCCAACAACGTCGAAGCGATGATCTCCCTCGGCGATCTCTACAAGACCGAGGGCATGATCAGCCGCGCACAGACTTGCTATGAGGATGTGCTGAAGATCGCGCCGCAGAATCAACAGGCGCAATCAAGATTGCAGGGATTGAAGAAGCACTAAGTGGAGGGGGGGGGGGGTGGGGGCCCGCGGTTTTTTGTGGGGGGGGGGGGGCGCCCCCCGCCCCAGGGGTTGGAACACCACACGAAAACTAT
>JBQCJC010000503.1:0-3429 GCA_051953135.1 Thermoanaerobaculia bacterium
CGCGGCGGGGGGGCGGGGGGGCCGCCCGCCCGCGCGGTCGGGCCGGGGGGGGGGGGCGCCCCCCCCCCCCCTCCACTTCACTTCGTAAGGATCTGTTCGATCAGATCGAGTCCGCGCGGATCGCCCGTTTGCGCCAGCCAGAACAACGCGCGCTCGCGCACCTTCGGCCGTTTGTGCGTCTTCACCAGCTCGATGAGCATCGGCACCGCGCGATCCTTGGGCAACTGCGAGATTGCGAACACCGCGTGCTCGCGAACGTCATCGTCAGGATCGTTGTCGACCGCGTATCGCAACTCGCCCGCGGCTTTCTCGCCCGCTTTTTGTCCGAGCCAGAAGATCGCGCCGCGGCGAATCTTCGTGCTCGCATCATGACGCGCGAGATCGATCAACGTCGGCACGACGCTCGGTGCCTCATGCATCGAGACCGCGGCGAGAAACTCATCGTCGCCGCCATCGCGCGTCTCCGCCACGAGGTATTTGACGCTCGCCTCGGGCGTCACGTTGCGCAGCAGCGAGACCGTTTCGCCGTTCGCGCTCACCGGGCAATTCGCATCGAACATGCGCAGCTTGCGAATGTGACCGCGTTCGACGCGCGCGGCGAGAAGCATCGTCGTCGTGCGACGCGCGATGCCATCGATGTCGCCGATCATCATGCCGTTGCCGTTGAGCGAACAGCCACCGCAACCACCGCGATTGCCCGAACAGCAGATCGAGACTTCGCTCGACGGCACTGTCTACGCAACCCACTTCGTGCCCGCGCCGGCGACGGCCTCACGCATTCCGCGTGAGGCGTCGACGTCGATGACCGCGGCGCCGGTGAATGTCTGTGCGAGCGCGGGAATCGTGAAGAGAAGAGAAAGGATCCAGGTGCGCAGTCGCATGATTCACCTCGTGTCCTAGTCTTCGTTGAGGATCTCGAGCATGTACTTCGTGGCTTCGTCGTTGCCCATGACCGAGAGCTTCTGCACGATTTCTTTCTTCAACTCTTTGTCGGTCTCTTTCTTCGAGAGATCGATGAGCGCGCGCGCATTGCCCTGCACGAACAATCCTTCGATCACCGCTTCCTTGATGTCGCGATCGCGCTCGGTTGCGTAGAGCTGGAGCAGAAGAGGCGCGCTCTTGCCGCCGGTGAGCCCGAGGTTGCGAATGGCGACGGCGCGAAGCTCGGGATCTTTCTCGGACTTCGCGAGATCACCGAGACGATCGACATCGCCGGCGATGAAGAGCGCCTGCAGGATTTTTTCTTTCGCATCGCGCGACGGTTCGCTTGCGTACATCGACGCGAGATCCGCGCGCGCACCCATCACGCCGAGGAGCTGAATCGCTTTCTCGCGCAGATCTTCGTTCTTCTCACCGCGTGCAGCATTGAGCACGCGCGTGCGATCGCCGGCGAGCATGAACGCCTGCAGCACCGCTTCCTTCACGTCGATGCTCTTCGCATTCGTGTAGAGCTCCGCGAGGATCTGACGGTTGTGTTCCGTCGCGTTGATGCCGAGGTACTTCACCGCTTCTTCCTGCAACGCGGGATTGTTGTTGCCGCGCGCGATCTCGCCGATCAGCGCCTGCGCGCGCGGTGACGGCGATTGCGTGAGGATGAAGAGTGCGCGCTCTTTCATCTTGCGATTCGCGGTGTTGCTGCGCACGATCTTCTCGAGCAGCGGATACGCTTTCTCGGGATCGGTGTGCATCAGCGAGTTGATGGCGATCATCTTGAGATCGTCATCCTCGACGTCTTCCGGATGCACGCGCTCGCCGCGGTTTTCGCGCATCTCGATCAGCAGCGCTTCCGCGTCGTCGATCCAGCGGCTGTCGGGATACACCTTCTTCAGTGTCTTGACGGCCTGCTTCGCTTCGCTGTCGCGATTCTGTTTGTTGAGCGCGTATGCCATCCAGTACAGCGCGCCGTCGGCGCGGCTGCCTTTCATCTCGATGACGGACGAGAACTCGGTGACTGCTTTGCCCCACTGGCCCGCGTCGATGGCGCTGACGCCGCGCTGATAGAGCTCGGCCTCGCGATCCGCATTCGCTGCGGTCATCGGGCTGGCGATGAGTGTGATGAGCAGCAGTGCTGTCATTGTCTTCTTGAACATGTCGGCCTCTTTATGCGGTCGGTCCGTTCGCACGCGCGACGCTCTTTCGCGACACGTCGGCACGTACGACTCTCAGTTTGAAAACGAGTCCCTTCGCTTCCACGCGCTTCTGAATGGTGCGGAGCTCGTCCGCGCTCATGTCGTCTGGTGCGTGTGCGATCTGCGTCAGCAGCGGCTCGAGCTCGTCGAGGAGCGTGGCCACGGTCCCCTCGCCGCGATCGAGCGCGGTGCGTCGATACAGCCGGTTGCTCGACAGCAACTCCTCGGCTTTTGCACGTTCGGTTTTGATGTCGAATCCCTGATCGTCCGCGGGCGTGATGTTCGTGAGCTCGACGAGCATCCGCTCGCTCTGGTCGAAGTGTTCGCCGACGACGAGCAGCAGAATGCGATCGCGCGGCGCTTCTTCTTTCTTTGCGGCTGGTTGTTTTTGTTGCGGCGCATTCGGTGTCGTCGTCGACACCATTGCGATCTCGGGATTCGTGATCGCCGGCTCCGGCTGCGACGATGCAGTCGTCGCGGGATTTGATTTCGCGATCTGCTGTTGCGGCGTTTGCGTTGGCGCGCTTCGGCGATTCCACAACAGTCCGCCGATGAATGCGATCGCGATGATCGCGGCGATGGCGGCGTACTTCATCCACGCAGCGCGCTCGCGTTTTTTCTCGCCGCGCAAACGCCATTCGAGCCGATTCCAGACGCGCGATTCGTAATCCTCATCCGGCTCCGGAACCTCGGCCGGCGTGACGCGATCGAGCACGGCCGCGAGTCGCGCGAGCTCGGTGCGGCACTGTTCGCATGCATCGAGATGCTGCGATTTCGTTTCGCCCCAGTAGGCGAGGATCAGTTCTTCCTGCGAGAGATGCTGGTTCATACGAGTGACCCCGTGAATGGCTGCAACTGTTCGCGCAGTTTTTTCACCGCGCGAAACACCGTGTTTTTCGTGGCGTTGAGACGAGTGCCGAGGATTTGTCCGATTTCTTCGAGCGGCATTCCTTCGAAGTGGCGAAGGACGAATGCGGTGCGCTCGTTGCCGCTCAGCTCGCGCATCGCCTTTGCGATCGCGTGCTGCATCTCGGTGCCGAGGACGACGCGATCGGGTGTCGCGTGATGCGAGACCAGCGCGGCGAGATCTTCATCTTCCGATGCGTGATGCCCGCGGCGTTTGCGCGAGTCGATGAGATCGAGACTGCAGTTGATCGCGATGCGATGAATCCAGGTGGTGAAGGACGCGCGCGCATCGAAGCGCGAGAGTGCGCGATACGCGCGCAGGACCGTTTCCTGAACCACGTCGGCCGCATCGTCGGCGTTTCCGACGATGCGATACGCCGCGCGATAGAGCGCG
>JBQCJC010000504.1:0-4718 GCA_051953135.1 Thermoanaerobaculia bacterium
GGGCACCTGGGGGGCGGGCGGCCGCGAAACAGGGGCAGCGGGCCCCCCCCCAGCCAGGGCCCTCGCTTCGCTCGGGATGACGTGGGCTAACGCGACGCGAGAAAGTCTCGCGTCAAGCCATCGATCAAATCGAAATCGATGAGGAACGTGTCGTGGCCGTTTGCGCTCACGATCAGCTCGTGATGCACGGGCGTGCCTAACGATCGCATCGCCGCGGCAACGCGCTCGCTCTCCGCGGGCGGGAACAACCAATCGGTATCGAACGACACGAGCAGCGTGCGTCCGCGCCAGCGCGCGAAGGCCGATTGCAGATTGCCGTACTGCTCTTCGAGATCCATCTCGTCCATCGCGGCTTGCACGCGGATGTACGAGTTCGCGTCGTACAGCGACGCGAACTTCTTCCCCTGATGTTCGAAGTACGAATCGATTTCGAACTGACGCGTGTCGCCGCGACGCCGGCGTCCGAACTTGCGTTGCAGCGCGTGCGTCGAGAGGTACGTCATGTGTCCCAGCATGCGCGCCACCTGCAATCCACGCAGCGCCTCGGTGTTGTCGTAGTAATCCCCGCCGTTGAAGCGCGTGTCGCTTTCGATGATCTTGCGGCCGAGGATGTGCCACGCGATGCCGTGCACTGGAACCGCGGAGCCGCTGGCCATCACGATGATCGCGTCCGCGGCGTTCGGATACATCGCGGCCCACATCAACACCTGCATGCCGCCGAGCGAGCCGCCGGCGATGGCGGCGAGATGCTCGATGCCGAGGTGCTTGAGCACGAGCTTCTGCGACTCGACCATGTCTTCGATCGTCGGCCACGGATAACGCGAGCCGTAAGGCTTTCCTGTCTCCGCATTGATCGACTTCGGCGCCGTTGTCCCGAATGGTGAGCCAGGAAAATTCACGCAGACGACGAAGTACTTCTCGAGATCGATCGCCTTGCCGTAGCCGATCAATCCATCCCACCAACCTGGTTTTTCCTCGGCATCCTCGGTGTAGCGGCCCGCCGCGTGCGCACCTGCGGAGAGCGCGTGGCAAACGAGGATTGCGTTCGAGCGATCGGTGTTCAGCGTGCCGAACGTTTCATAAACGATCGTGAACGGAGCGATGACCTGCCCGTGCGTGAAACGAAATCCGCCGGGAAGCTCGAGCGCTTTCGGCGGGTCGGAAAGGAACGACATTCGGGGCGCGAGGATAGCAAAACCGAAGGTCGGCACGCGCGCTGCTATAGATCGCCGCGCCATGAGCAGAGAGCATCGAGTATTGCTCGTCGAAGACGACGAAGGGCTGCGTTATGCGCTTCGCGTCGCATTGGAACGCGCATCGCTGCAGGTCGACGAAGCGGTGGACGGACGCGAAGCCGTGCACGCGATCAACGACGCGAACGACAAATACTGCGTGGTCGTACTCGACATGCTTCTGCCGAGCGTGCACGGATCGAGCGTCGTCACGCACATCGCGCGCGTCGCGCCACAACTACACGTCGTCGCCGTAACCGGCTTTCCCGATCGCGTGCTCTTCGCCGATCCCGCGGATCGTCACGTCGTCAAAGCGATCTTCGCGAAACCGATCGAGCCCACTGACGTCGCGGCGTACGTGAAGAGCAAATGTAGTCGCGAAGCGTAGCTCGCGATTAGCGCGGATCCTGTGGCATCACCAGCCAGAGAATGACGTACGCGATCGTTCCCGGAAATGCGGCCGACGCGATCGAGATGACGACGTAAAGCACGCGCACCCAGAACGGACTCCAGCCGAGCCATTCAGCGAGTCCGCCGCACACACCGCCGAGGATGCGATACCGCCGGGAACGGAACAGGGGCATTGTTTCTCAGTCTCCTTCCTGCGCCTCGCGGCGCAGTTGTCCCTCGTAGATACGGCGAACATCGTCGAGGGTTGAGATTTCCGCGACCGTTTTGTCGTCGCGGATGCGCACGATGCGCGGAAAGCGCAGCGCGTACCCCGCTTTGTGACGTTTCGATTCCTGAATGCGATCGAATGCGATCTCGAGCACGATCGTCGGCTCGACGCGATGCACCGGCCCGTGCACTTCGATCGTCGTGTTCTTGAAATGCTCGGTCGTCGTCGCGATCTCCGCGTCCGTGAGTCCCGAGTACGCCTTGCCGATGTTCACGATCTCGCCGTCATCGCGACGCACGCCGAACGTTAGATCGCTGAGCACCGCGCGTCGTTTGCCGTTGCCGAGCTGCGCGTACGTCACGACGCAGTCGAGCGTCGCGAGCGCCTTCTTGTATTTGAGCCACGACTTGCCGCGGCGTCCCGGTGTGTAGATCGAATTTGGATCCTTCACGACGAGACCTTCGTTCGCACGCGCGCGCGCCTGATCGAAGAGTTGATCGACATGCGCAGCGTCGCGCACGGGAGAAGAATCGCCGATGCGAATCGGCGCGCCTTCGCGAAGAATCGTGCGCAGCTTCGCGAGCCGATCCCGCAACGGCGTTTCGAAGAGCGTGTGTCCGTCGAGATAGAGCAGATCGAATGCGAAGAACACGACCGGCGCCTCGGCGAGAAGTTTCGAGGTGACCTGCCGACGCCCCAGTCGCTTCTGAATGATTTCGAACGGCAGAATGCGATCTTTGAACGCGACGATCTCGCCGTCGAGAATCACGCCGCGCTTCATTACGCGCGCCGATGCTTCGATCTCGGGAAAGCGATGCGTGACGTCATCGAGCGTGCGCGAGTAGATGCGCACCTCTTCGCCGTCGCTGTGAATCTGCGCGCGAATGCCGTCGTACTTGTCGTCGGCGATCGCGCCTGCGCCTAACGCGGCGACGATCTCAGACGGATCTTCTTCCGGCTGCGCGAGCATGAACGCGAATGGTTGGAACAACTCCATCTTCGCGCTCGTGAGAGCGTTTGATTTCGCGAGCAGCGCCGTTGCGCCAATGTCGCCGGTGAACATGTTCGCCTGACGCACGAGCTCGAGCGGTTGCTTGAATGCTTTCGCGATCGAGGATTCGACGAGTCCTTCGACGAGACCGATGCGCAACTCGCGCGTCAGGATCTTCACCGCGAAGCGCGCGCCTTGCGCGTTCACTTTGCGAAAGAGCTCGACGAGAACATCCTTCTTCGCGGTTGCGCCTTGTGTGGCCGCGAGCCGGTCGAAGAACTCCCCGAGCTCCACAAGCGTGATGTCGCGCGATGGATCGTCAGGAAACGATTCCGCGATCGTGTCGCCGGGATCGGCGTACTTCGGCCATGGTTCCCACACTTGTTCCGATGTGCGATTCGTGGCTTCGGCGACGGCATCGCCGATGGTCGCGCCGCCGACTCCGGTGACGCGTTGCTCGCGTCGTGGGAACGGCGAGCCCGAGAAAAACACGACGGCGCGTTCGAGCGCAGGGTCATCGAGCGAGTGCAGGTATTCGGCAAGAATCCGCTCCTTCTCGCTCTTCTTCGTCGTTGCGGCGATTGTGATGGCTGTGCTTGTGAAGTCCGAAAGCATTAACGATAGAATCCGCGCGCCAAATTGAGGCGATGGGCGTCCTGCCTTTCGCCGGACCTAGAAAGAGGTTATCCCATGAAAACGAAAGTTACGGTGGTCGGCGCGGGCAATGTCGGCGCCACGGTCGCCCAGGGTATCGCTCTCAAAGAGCTTGCCGACGTCGTTCTCGTCGATATCGTCGAGGGAGTTCCGCAGGGCAAATCACTCGACATGATGGAAACGGCGCCGGTCGAAAAGTACGACTCGATCCTGCGCGGTACGAACACGTACGACGGCACTGAAGATTCTGACGTCGTCGTCATCACGGCAGGTTTGCCGCGCAAGCCGGGCATGAGCCGCGACGATCTTCTGTGGAAGAACGAAGAGATCGTGGCGGGCGTTACGGCCGAGGTTGCGAAACGCTCGCCGAACAGCGTGATCATCGTCGTGTCGAATCCTCTCGACGCGATGTGCGAAGTGGCGCGCCGCGTTTCGAAGTTCCCCCGCGAGCGCGTCCTCGGCATGGCCGGCGTGCTCGACTCCGCGCGCATGCGCGCATTCATCGCGATGGAGCTGAACGTCTCTGTCGAAAACACGCACGCCTTCGTCCTCGGCGGTCACGGCGACACGATGGTGCCGCTGCCGCGCTACTCGACGGTGGCCGGCATTCCGATCACCGAGCTCATCTCGAAAGAGCGCATCGATGCGATCGTCGATCGCACACGCAACGGCGGCGCTGAGATCGTGAATCTTCTCAAGACTTCCGCGTGGTACGCGCCGGGCGCGTCGGCCGTCGAGATGGTCGAGGCGATCCTGAAGGACAAGCGCAAGATCCTTCCGTGCGCGGCGTTCCTGCAGGGCGAGTATGGCTACAACGATCTCTTCGTCGGCGTGCCGGTGAAACTCGGCCGCAATGGTCTCGAGCAGATCGTCGAGATCAAGCTCGAAAGCGACGAGGCCACGGCGCTGCAGAAGTCGGCGGACGCGGTCAAGGAGCTGGTGGACAAATTAAAAACGCCCGCGTAGTGTTCAACTACAACGGAGATCCGGAAGTGGCGCGGTGCTCCCGCGCCATTTTCATTTGCAAACCATGAAGAAACTCGTCATCGACATCGAGACGGTTGGGGTTCCGTGGGAAGAGCACGATCCGTACGTGCGCGAGTACCTGATCAAAGTAATGAACGACGCGGAGGCGGAGGAAGAGAAGCGCCGCGGTGCGCTCTCGCCGTTCACCGGACGCATCGTTGCGATTGGTGTCGTGAACGCGGAGACGGGTCGCTCG
>JBQCJC010000505.1:0-6855 GCA_051953135.1 Thermoanaerobaculia bacterium
CGCCACTGAGGACGATCGGTAGGTTGTCTTTGTTGATCGCGCGCGCGACTTCGATCGTGATCGCGGCGATGGTGTTGTGAAACTTTGCGCTGACGGTCGATGCACTGACGCCGCGCAGAAGATCGAGAGTCGCGGCTTTGATCATCGGACGCGGATCGATCTCCCACGTCACGCTGCCGTCGCGTAAAACGATCTCGTAGCGACCACGTTCGTTCGTATCTGCGACCGCGTTCCAGCGCGTGGCCACTTCGCCTTCGTAGCGCGACTCCTGCATCGCCAGGCCGATTGCGCCTAACGCATCGAACCAGCGTCCGACGCCGCGTGCGCGCGGTGCGTTGAGATTCGTCGCGATCATCTGGCGAACGCCGTGAATCGAGTTGCCGTCGATGACGTCGAAGAGTCGCAGCGCTTCGAGTGGCGGCTCGCCATCGAATGCTTCGTCGAGCACTGCCAGCGCGATGCGCCACACCTGGCGAATAGCCTGGTCTCCGCCCGCGAGTGGAATGGCGCGGAACGTCGCGGCGCGAGTGAAGGCATCGAAGCTCGCGAGCAGAAACTCGCCGCCCCATGCGGTGCCATCTGTACCGTAGCCGGTCCCGTCGTAGGCGATGCCGAGGACGTTGCCGTCGAGACCGTGTTCCACCATGGCGCTGACGACATGCGCGTGGTGATGCTGAATCGCGAACGTTTCGAGTCCGCTGCGGTGCGCCCAGCGCGTCGACTCATAACTCGGATGCAGATCGTGCGCGACGATGCGCGGCTCGACGCCGACGAACGTTTTCAATTGCTCGATGCTCTGCTCGAACGAGCGAATCGTTTCGAGCGTGTCGAGGTCGCCGACGTGCGGGCCGAGAAACGCGCTGCGATTCACGCCGATGCAGATCGCGTTTTTGAGATGCGCGCCGGCCGCGAGGATCGGTTCGTCGAATGTCGTTTTCAACTCGATGCCGCGCGGGACGTAGCCGCGCGCGCGGCGCATGATCACGGGCGCGTTCGCGATGACGCGTGCGACGGAATCGTCGGCGCGCGTTTCGATCTCGCGGTTGTGCATCAGGAAGACGTCCGCGATGTCGCGCAGGCGAAGCAGTGCATCGTCGTTCGTGATGGCCATCGGCTCGTCCGACGTATTGCCGGAGGTCATGACCAGCGGAATGCCGGCTTCGCGGAGAAGCAGGTGATGCAGCGGTGTGTATGGGAGGAAGAGGCCGACCAGCGGCGTTTCGCCGGCGATTTCTTTCGCGAGCGATGCGCGCTCGCGGCGATGCACGAGCACGATCGGGCGCTCGACGCTCGTGAGCAACGCGCGTTCTTCATCCGTGAGGATCGCGAGGCGTTCGGCTTCATCGAGATCGCGCACCATCACCGCAAGCGGTTTCGCTTCGCGGCGTTTGCGCTCGCGGAGTCGCTGGACGGAGACGGAGGATGTGGCGTCGCACGCGAGGTGAAATCCGCCGAGGCCTTTGACGGCGACGATGAGTTGCGCTTTGAGTGCGCGTGCCGCGAACGCGAGCGCGTGATCGGTCGCGACCTCGCGGCCGCTCGGCATCATCGCGGTGAGTTTCGGTCCGCACGCGGGACACGCGTTCGGCTGCGCATGAAAGCGGCGATCGCGTGGATTCTCGTACTCGGCACGACACGCGTCGCACATTTCGAACGCGGCCATCGTGGTTTGCGCGCGGTCGTACGGAACGCCGCGCACGATCGTGTAGCGCGGGCCGCAGTTCGTGCAGTTGGTGAATGGATAGAGGTAGCGGCGATTCTGCGGATCGGTGATGTCGCGAAGGCAGTCCTCGCAGGTCGCGAGATCGGGCGGGATGGAGACGTTGCGCTCCGTTGCGTTCTCGCTCGCGACGATCGTGAACTCGCGAATCGCCTGATACGCGATCGGCTGCCATTCGAGATCGCGGATCTTTGCAGCGGGTGGTGCGTTGTGGCCGAGGTCCGCGGTGAAGCGATCAATGGCCTCGTCACTGCCGAAGGCATCGATGATCACGCCCCGCGAGTCGTTGCGCACGCGACCGCCGACTCCTGCTTGCATCGCGAGTTGCCAGACCCACGGACGGAATCCGACGCCTTGCACGATCCCGCGGATTTCGATGTGACGGCCCACGTTCGACATCACACTTCACGGTAGGCGTCGCGTGCACGCGGAGCGTTGACTGGCCGCACAAGGTCCGGTGACGGTGGTCACCCATTCGCACATCTATACCCCACCCGAGGGCGGGTGCCTCGGCGTAAGAGAAGCTCTACAATATCGGCGAGGTCTGAAAACTCGCCGACGTCCAGCCGTACGTCCTTCGGTACTGGGAAACGGAGTTCCCGCAACTCGCGCCGAACAAAAGCGGCGGCGGACAACGGCTCTACACCCGACGCGAGATCGACACGATCCTGCGAATCAAAGAGCTGCTCTATCGCGAAGGCTTCACGATCGCAGGTGCGAAGAAGAAGCTGGAGACGGAGGCAGTGGAAGGCTCTGCGCCGGTTGTTGCTGCGGCGCCCGCGGAACCGCTGCGCGCGGATTTGTCTTCGGTGAAGAAAGAGTTGCGCGCGATTCTGGCGATGTTGAAGAAGTAGCGACAGAGGAGCGCCGGCGTCTTCGCCGGCTGGCCCGGCGAGGTCTCATCGCCGTTGTTGACGGCGGCGCAGACGCCGCCGGACCAGCCGGTGTGGACACCGGCGCTCCGCATCTAACGCTTTCGGATGCGCACGGGGACGGGCGCGGGTTTGCGTCCGGATCCGGCGGCGATCAGCAGGAGCGTGCCGGCTACTGCGACGACGAGCACTTCGATCATTTGCCGTCCTCCTCGTCGCAGCATTACTGCATCGCAGGTGCCTACTTCTTCGCGCGGCGATACACGGCGTCATATTCGCGCGCGGATCGCTCCCACGAGAAGTCGTGTGCCATGCCGTTCGTCTGCATCTGTCTCCACACGTTGCCGTTGCGGTACGCATCGATGGCGACGTTCATGGCCCATAGCAGAGCTTCGGGATGTTGATCGACGAAGCCGAAGCCGGTTGCGCGATCGGCGTTGTTGCCATCGAAAGGAGTCACGGTGTCCGCGAGTCCGCCCGTCATGCGCACGATCGGCAGCGCGCCGTAACGCAGCGCGTACATCTGGTTGAGACCGCAGGGTTCGTAGATCGACGGCATGAGCAGCGCATCGGCACCGGCGTAGATGCGATGCGCGAGCGCGTTGTCGAAGCCGATCCACACGCGACAACGATCGCGATGCCGGTCGCCGATCCACGACAATGCGTTCTCGAGCTCCGGCTCGCCGCTGCCTAGAATCACGAGCTGCGCTCCCGATGCGAGCACGCGTTCCATCACCGGGATCAGCAGTTGAAATCCTTTTTGTCCGACGAGACGCGAGACCGCGCCGATCACCGGCATCGACTCGTCGTACGCGAATCCCAACTCCCGTGTCAGCGCGCGTTTGTTTGTACGTTTCTCGTCGAGACGCGAAGCGTCGTAGTCGGCAGGGATCAGCGGGTCCGTCGCAGGATTCCACTCCTCGACGTCGATGCCGTTGAGAATTCCGCTGAACTTGTGCGTCACCGCGCGCAGCACGCCATCGAGTCCCGCGCCGTGCTCCGCCGTCGTGATCTCGCGCGCGTAATTCGGCGAGACCGTCGTCACTTCATCGGCGAAAAGAATCGCGCCTTTCATCGGATTGAGCGTGCCGAAATGCTCGAGCGCATCCGGAGCCCAGTAGCGGCTGTGCAATCCGAGCGTGTCGAACGCGGAGCGATCGGCGGCGCCCTGATAGTTGAGGTTGTGAATCGTGTAGACCGAGCGCGTGTCGTTGAACTGCTGCGAGCCGCCGCGCAACCCGCTGTCGAGATACACCGGCAGCAGCGCGGTATGCCAGTCATGGCAATGAAGAATGTCCGGCGCGATGTCGAGCAGCTCGCAGCCGCGTACGATCGCACGGCAGAAGAACGTGTAGCGCAGCAGGTTGTCGTCATAGCCGTTGAGACCCTGATAAATCTGATCGCGCTCGAAGAAGAGATCGTTCGCGACGAGGATCAGCGGAATGTCGGTGCCGGGCAATGTCGCGCGCAGGAACGTCGCCTCGTGCGACCAGTTCGCCCACGTGATCACTTGCGTGGGCATCGTTTGATGCACGGTCACGCCGTTCTTTTCGAACCACTGCCGCGCCTGCCGGTAGAACGGCATGAAGACGATGACGTCGTGACCGAGCTTCTGCAGTGCTTTCGGCAGGGAGCCGGCGACGTCGCCGAGGCCGCCGGTTTTGGCGATCGGAGAAACTTCCGCGGATGCAAAAACGACTTTCATGAAATCAGAATCGAAGCGTATCCGACCACGCGATCGTAATCACCACTGATGAAACCGGACGTCGCGTGTTTGAGCAGACGCGCGTGCCTTGCGCCGAGCGCGTTCGCGGCAACGAGCATCGTTGTCGTCGGAAGGAAGCCGCACATCGAAACATCGAACTCATCGACGACGCGCCACAACTCGCGCGGATCGCGATGCAGCACCGCGGTGATCGCGAGCATGTCCTTGCGCTGCGTCTCTTCTTCGTTCTCGTAGTGATTGAGATCCGAGCTCGCGAGGATGCCGATCGGCTCACTCGATGCGCGAACGACCTCCGCGATCGCGTTGCCGATCTCTTCGCAGAAATCGAATCGATGCGCGCCGAGACAGATCGGGACGAAGGTGAACTCGCCGATGAGTCGCTGCAGAAACGGCAACTGCACTTCGAGCGAATGCTCGCGTGCATGCGCACGCGAGTCTTCGGCCAGCAATTTCGTTTTCGCCATCAACGCATCGGCGATCGGTGTATCGATCGCGACATCGCCGAACGGCATGCGCCACACGCCTTCGCGATTGATCGCCGCGTAATGTCCCGCGCCGGTGTGGTTCGGACAGAGGATGATGAATTTCTTCGGCAACTCCGCGAACGAATAGAACGCCGCGGCAACGTGGCCGCTGTACATCAATCCCGCGTGCGGTACGACCGCGCCGATGAATTTCTCCTTCGGCTCGACGGCAGCGTTCGCATTGAGGCACAGGTCCACCTGAGCGCGCAGGCGCTCAGGTGTGGCCTCGTAGAACATGCCGGCGACGGCGGGAAGACGTGTGGTCATTTCATCTCATCGCGGAAAACTCGGCGAATACAACACGGCATTCAAAAAGATCGGCAGCGTCGCGCGCCAGAACAAGCGGAAATGCGGATCGTCCGCAAACGTGATGACCTGACCGCGACCGGACGGCTCGCTCACGACATACACCGAGCCTTTGATGCGCTCGATCGATTCCTCCCACGCGACGCCGGAGATCAGCGGATCCTTCGCGTCGATGGTCAAGATGTTGTCGACCTTCTTCGCCACCGGCAGGAAGGAGTTGCTGCCTTCGATCAGCACCGCGGGCGGGCGCGGCACGCCGAACGTGAGATACGAGCGATCGTTCATCGTCGTACGGAACGCGGAGCCCGGAATGCGGTAGTCGTTGTAGCGATCGTCGCTCGCGGGCTTGTCATCGTCTTTCTTCTTCGCCGGTTCCCACGGCTTGAGCTTCGAGATCTCGACGTCTTTGTCACGCAGGAACGCGCTCGCGCCTTTCACAGCGACAACCGTGCCGCCGTCGTTCACGAAGGCTTTGATTTTGTCGATGGCGCGCTTGCCGAGGCGATCACCGTAGCTGCCGTCGGGGAAGACGAGCACATCGAACTTCGAGAGATCGGTGTTGCGCAGCGACTCCGCGAACACGACCGTGTGCGGAATCGGCGTATCGACGTCGAGCGTGTGCCACAGCATGCCGAACGACGTGGCGTCCGTGCCGGCGCCGCCGACGAGTGCGATCTTCGGCGACTTCACGTAGCGAACGCGCTCCGAGCCGAACGACGTGGCGCCCAGCCAGCCGGAGTCGACCGGCGAGATCGACACGCCCGCGTCGCGCACGAGCGGCTGCAGCTTCGCGTCGAGATCGCTCGCGTTGTTGTTGCGCAGAATGATGATCGAGCCGCGTGAGAACGAACGATCGCCGAGTCCGAGCTCGCCGTCCGCAACGCTGAAGCGAATGTTGTTTTCGAGCAGACGACCGGCGAAGCGATAGATCTCCGGATCGTTGCCGTCGACGAGATACGCGTACGACGCGGTCTTGAATGCGGTTGGTGTAGCGGCAACGAACTCGCGCGTACCAGTGACCGGCGTCGACGCGACCCAGCCTTCCACGTTCATCGCCAGCGGCAGCGACCACGTCGTGAGATCGTAGAAATCATCCGGCTGATCCGCTTCGGCTTTCGCGCGCTGCTCTTCGACGAAGCCTTTGCTGAACACCGGCGCCTTCTCGAGCAGCGTGTTTGCGAGTCCGCCGAATGGCTGCTTCGTCGAGACGACAGCGGTTCCAGCCGGGAAGCTGCGCGATTCGGTAACATCGCGATCGATGCGCGTCGCGCGAATCGTCGTCGCTGCGGAGAGTTGATCGACGCGCAGTCCGTTCTTCTGCAGCAGCGCGACGAGCGGCTCGAAATTCGGCGAGCCGGGCACGAGCAGGAACGTGTTCTTGCCGTTGTCGATCTGCGCACGTGCGGCTTCGTGCGTGTAGCGCAGCAGCGCCTCGCGATTTTGTGCTGCCGTGCGAACCGTGGTGATCGCGGTGGTGTAGTGATGCAGTGCGCGATCGGCGAGCGTGAGCACCGTTCCGTCCTGACGCTCGATCGCGGAACCGGCACGACCGCCGCCGCCCTGCTCGTACGTCATGCCGACCGCACCTCGCAGCGACGGCCACGAATCGCCGTAGCCGGGATAGAAGAGGTCGTAGCGCTCGCCGACGAAGAACGTCCAGCCGTGCTTCGAGAACTCGCCGGCGTTCGCGCGGCCGAAGATCTCGAG
>JBQCJC010000506.1:0-6820 GCA_051953135.1 Thermoanaerobaculia bacterium
TGCGAATCTCAAGCGGCGTCACGGAGGGAAGGAACATCACGCGCTCGTCGCGAATCATCGAGCGAATCTCGGGCAGCAGCCAGAACTTCACGCTCGTCGCATCGAAATCTTCGCGCCGATACGCGAGCGTCACCTTCGCGCCAGCACGCTGGCAACGCACCGCCGCTTCGATCGCGGAGTTGCGCCCGCCGATGATCAGCAGTTCTTTGTTGAAGTACGTGTGCGGGTCGTGGAAGTAGTGGCTGACGTGCGGCAGCTCTTCGCCCGGAATGTTGAGCAGCTTCGGCATGTGCATCGCGCCGATGGCGAGCACGATCTTTCCGACACGGTAAAGATGTTGACCGTCGACCGCGCGCGTCTGTAATTCGAACTGTCCGTCGATGCGTGTGACGGTCTCGACGCGCTCGTACGTGCGAACGTCAAGATGGAATTGCTGCACGATCGAGCGCAGGTAGGCGAGGAACTCTTCGCGCTTCGGCTTCTGCTGATCGGTGACCTGAATCGGTACGCCGGCGATGGCGAGTCGTTCGGCGTTCGAGTGAAAGATCATCTCGAGCGGATACCACTGCATCGTCGCGCCGATCTGCGCGGCATCGAATTGAATGTAGTCGATGCCGTTGCGTTTGAACGCGACGGCGAGCTCGAGGCCGATGGGACCAGCGCCGATGATGGCCACTCGGTAGTCGGGAGTCGGTTGTCGGTAGTCGGGAGAGGGTTCGCTGGTCATTGTTCGTTCGACTACCGACTGCCACTCTCGATTTCTCGCAACACTGCGCTCTTCGCATCGATCATCACGTGATGCTCGAGGCCGAGGAGGTCGGCGAGCTTGCGGACGAGATAGCTTTCGTAATCCGTCAGCGTGCCGTCGCTGTAGACGAGGCGCCACATCGTTTTTACGATGTCGATGCGTTCGGCGAGGGGCGTGTTCTTGCGGATGTAGTTCGTCAGCGCGAAGTGATCGACGGTCTTCTTGCGAATCTCATCCGCGGCCTCGAGGAGCTCTTCGGTGTCGTCGGGTGAGAGTTGAAACTTCTTCGAGAGGAAGCCGGTGATGTCGCCGTCTTCCGCGGGCGTGAACGCGCCGTCGGCGTTGGCGATGTCGAGCAGCACCGCGGCGGTGGCGAGTCGGAGTGGGTCCTGGTGGTAGCGCGGCTGAGGCTGCGAGGTGCGGCCGGTCAGCTTGTCGAGGATTCTTGCGATGCTCACGCGGCGAGTTTAATAAACTCCGCGCGTATGCGAGTCCCCATCGATCAACTTGGTAACGACGCCCACGCCTGGATCTTCGGTATCTCTCCCGCGCTCGACGAATCGAAGAGCAACGTTCTTCTGCAACACGTCGATGCGTTTCTCGACAAATGGGCTTCCCACGGCACGCCGATTCGCGGCGCGCGCGAACTGCGCGAAGGAAGTTTCCTCGTGATCGCCGCGGATGCGAAGGATGAGCGCTCGGGCTGCTCGATCGATCGCATGTTCGGCACGTTGAAGATGCTCGAGCAGCAGCTCGGCGTGCAGATTCTCGATTCGAGCCGCGTGTTTTTGCGCGAGGACAACAGCGTTCGCGCGGTGCCGCGAGCGGAGTTTCGCAAGGTTGCGAACGAAGAAACCGCGGTGTTCGACACAACGACAGAGCACCTCGGATCGATCCGACAGGGAGCGTGGGAACGCCGCGCCGGAGACTCCTGGCATCGCCATTTGCTGTAACCTCGATTCATGCGAATCGAGATTCGTCGTGCTACCCCGAATGATGCGGTACGCGCGACGGAGATCGCGCGCATCGCGAAAGCCCACTGGGGCTATCCGGCCGACTGGCTCGCGGCGTGGGAAGAAGATCTCACGATCCGCGATGCGGACATCGAGCGACATGCTACGTTCGTAGCATCTCTCGACGGCGAGGTCGTCGGCGTTTGTCAGTTGCAGCGATCGGACGAGCACGTGTTTCTCGAACACGTGTGGGTCGATCCGCGCGCGCATCGACGCGGCGTCGGTACCGCGCTCGTGCAACACGCGCAGGGAGCATCGCGAGGCGTGATCGCGATTGTCGCCGATCCGAATGCGGAGCCGTTTTATCTGAGGTTAGGCGCGCGACGAGTGGGTGAGGTCGCGGCGCCGATGCCGGGCGCGCCGGAACGCACCCTGCCATTGATGGAATTGGAGGGGAACGGAGCGCTGGCTTCCAGCCAGCCGGACCGCGGACATCCTGTCCGCGGATGAAGCGCAGGCTGGCAGCCTGCGCTCCGGCCGGCAGGATGCCGGCGCTCCGTTGTTTCTTAAATTCCCAATGCTCTCGTCACCAGCGCCTTCTGCTGCTCTTCGTGGCGATGATGCGAGCCCGTCGCCGGCGCCGCGGCGACCGGGCGTCCGACGTACTGCAGCGTCTGACCATTCTTCACCAGCGTCTGCAGACGCTCGTGCACGAACGGCCAGCCGCCCATGTTTCGCGGCTCTTCCTGCACCCAGATCAACTCGGTCGCGCCCGGATACTGCGCGAGCGCATCGATGAGCAACTGCTGCGGGAACGGATAGAACTGCTCGAGGCGCAGGATGGCGACGTTCGCACTCGCTTTGTCGCGCGCCTGTTTGAGGTCGTAGTAAACCTTGCCCGAGGTGAGGATCACGCGCTTCACGGTGTCGCTCGTCATCACATCGAGCAGCACCGGCTCGAAACGGCCGGTGAGCACGTCCTGCACGCTCGACGTCGCCATCGGATGGCGCAGCAGCGATTTCGGATTCATCACCACCAGCGGCTTGCGCGGATTGTTCTGCATCTGACGGCGCAGCGCGTGGAAGTACTGCGCGGGCGTCGTCGGATAGATGACCTGCATGTTGCCTTCCGCGCAGAGCGTGAGGAAACGTTCCAGTCGCGCGGACGAATGCTCGGGTCCCTGTCCTTCGTATCCGTGAGGAAGCGAGAGCACGACGCCGCTGTGCTGTCCCCATTTTTCTTCCGCGCTGGAGATGAACTGATCGACGATGACCTGGCCGACGTTGAAGAAGTCGCCGAACTGTGCTTCCCAAACGACGAGCGCACCCGGATCGGCAACGGAGTAGCCGTACTCGAATCCGAGCACGCCGTACTCGGACAGGAGCGAGTCGTACACCGAGAAGCTCACCTCGGCATCCGGCTCGTTGATCTCGGTGGTGAGCGCGTTATCGACGACGACCGGATCGGCCACCGGCGATTTTGCGTCTCGTGCAAGCGCGTTGAGCGGCACGTAACGATGCCCGGTCACGTTGTCATAGATGATCGCGTGACGATGCGAGAATGTGCCGCGTCCAACGTCCTGTCCCGAAAGACGCACGCGGAATCCATCGACGAGCAGTGAGCCGAATGCGAGCTGCTCCGCGGTGCCCCAGTCCATCGCTTCGCGTCCCTCGGCCATCGCCGCGCGCTTCGCGAGCACGGGCTTGAGCTTCGGATGCGGATTGAATCCTTCGGGCAGTGTCGTCAGCGCCGCGCGCACGCGATCGAGTGTTTCCTGCGAGATCCCGGTGTCCGGCGACGGTTGATTCTGATAGCCGGTGACGTCTTCGTCGGTCCACAGCGGATCGCGATCGGAGTGCGGCGGTTCCTGCTCTTTCGTGCGATCGAACGCTTCCTGCAGTTTGCCCTGGTAGTGATTCAGCCACTCCTCGGCTTCCTGCGGATCGATGTCGCCTTTGCGCAGCAACTGTTCGGTGTAGATCTTTCGCACCGAGCGATGATCGCGAATCGTCTTGTACATCATCGGCTGCGTGAGCGACGGCTCGTCGCCTTCGTTATGGCCGTGACGGCGATAGCAGATCATGTCGATGACGACGTCGCGATGGAACTGCTGGCGGAAGTCGTACGCGAGTTTCATCGCGCGGACGCACGCTTCGGGATCGTCGCCGTTGACGTGGAAGATCGGCGCCTGCACGGTCTTCGCGACGTCGGTTGCGTACGTCGAAGAGCGCGCGGCCTCGGGATCGGTGGTGAAGCCGATCTGATTGTTGATGACGACGTGAATCGTGCCGCCGGTTTTGTAGCCTTTGAGCTGCGAGAGGTTGAGCACTTCGGCGACGACGCCCTGACCCGCGAACGCCGCATCGCCGTGCAGCAGCACGGGGATGACGAGCGAGCGATTCCTGTCGGCGAGGAGTTTCTGTTTCGCGCGCGCCATGCCGGTGACGACCGGATCGACGGCTTCGAGATGCGAAGGATTCGAGGCGAGCGAGAGTTTCATCTCCGCGTTGCCCGGCGCGACGTGCACGCCTTCGGCGCCGAGGTGGTACTTCACGTCGCCGGAACCTTCGCGCGTGCCCGGATCGAGATCGCCTTCGAACTCGCGGAAGATCTGTTCGTACGATTTGCCAAGCGTGTTCGCGAGGACGTTGAGACGCCCGCGGTGCGCCATGCCGATCACGCCTTCGACGACGCCATCCGCGGCGGATTCGCTGAAGAGATAGTCGAGCATCGGAATGAGCGACTCCGCGCCTTCGAGCGAGAAGCGTTTGTGGCCGACGTACTTCGTGTGCAGGAAGCGCTCGAACGCTTCCGCATCATTGAGCTTCATCAGGATGCGGCGCTTCATCGCGCCATCGAGCGCCCACTTGTTGCGCGTCGGCTCCATCCGGTCCTGCAGCCATTTCTTCTGCACGGTTTCCTGGATGTGCATGTACTCGGGGCCGATGTGGCCGCAGTACGTTTCGCGCAGCGTGTCGAGAATGTCGCGCAGCGGCGCCTGTTGCTTGCCACACAAACCACCGCAGACGAATGCGCGATCGAGATCCCACAGCGTGAAGCCGTAGAACGCGGGATCGAGCTCGGGATGCTTGGCGACTTTGTATTCGAGCGGATCGAGATCGGCGAGGAGATGTCCGCGCACGCGATATGCGTTGATCATCTGCAGCGCCGCGGCTTCGCGCGCGGTGACGTCGTCGGGATTCGTGGTGCCGAGGTGGAGACGATGTCGATCGCGCGACCATCGCACCGGTTCGTACGGGATGCGGAGATCGCGATAGATGTCGTCGTAGAACGTGTCGGCGCCGAGGAGCAGCTCGTGAATGCGCGCGAGGAATGCGCCCGACTCCGCGCCCTGAATGATGCGATGGTCATACGTCGACGTCATCGTCATCACTTTCGAGATGCCGAGATCCGCGAGCACGCTCGGATCGGTTGCTGAATATTCAGCGGAGTAATCGATCTGACCGGTCGCGATGATCGTGCCCTGCGTGTTCATCAGACGCGGGACCGAGGCGACCGTGCCGATGGTGCCGGGATTCGTGAGCGAGATCGTGGTGCCGTCGAAGTCGGCGACGTCGAGTGTGTTCGCGCGCGCTTTGCGCACGATGTCGTTGTACGCCTTGAGGAACTGTGCGAAGTCGAGTGTGTTCGCACGCTTCACGTTCGGCACGAGCAGCGAGCGGGAGCCGTCTTTCTTCTCGATATCGATCGCCAGGCCGATGTTCACGTCTTCGCGATCGATGCGCGTCGGTGTTCCGTCGACGACGGTGAATGACGAGTTGAGGCGCGGATACTCTTTGATCGCTTTCACGATCGCCCACGCGATGATGTGCGTGAACGATGCTTTGCTCTGGCCCATCAGCGCGAGATGGTTGTTGATCACGCGCCGGTTTTCTTCGAGCACTTTGACCGGGATGTTGCGAATGGAGGTCGCGGTCGGAACCGCGAGCGACGTCTCCATGTTCGCGACGATCTTCGATGCCGCGCCGCGCAGCGCGACGGGAGTGCCGGTAGGAACAGGCGCGGGTTTCGCCGCTGCAGGTTTCGCGGGCGCAGGTGCCGGTGCGGCGACGGGCTTCGGCGCGGGTGCCGGTGCGACAGCTACCGGTGCAGGCGATGCGGCTGGACGCTCTTCGAAGACGTCGTCTTCGTCGCCGGGTCGCGGTTCATAGTCCGCGAAGAATTCGCGCCAGCTCGCGCTCACGCTTTGCGGGTCGGTTCGGTATTTTTCGTAGAGATCTTCGATGAAGGCGATGTTTGCGCCGAATGCAACTGATGACATTTCTTTCCGCGCTTTCGAATCAGGAATCGATTTCTGTCGCTTCGACGGCCGTGTGCGACAGCGACGTCAGGCCTAGCCAGCCGAACCCGGCGGCAAACCCGCCGAGGACATCGGAGGGGAAGTGTACGCCGAAGTACACACGAGAGAACCCGACGCTGAGGATGATCATGCCAGCAGCGGTGTGTGCGAGCGCCTGAACCGGCGCGGACTGGCGTTCGACGAGGTGGTGCAGCACGATCGGATACGTCGCCGCGGAGAGCAGCGAGTGACCGCTCGGGAAGCTGTGCGATTTCGGCAGCTTGATCCGGCGCGCGAGTTCCTGCGGGCGCTGGCGGCGAAAGATGTTTTTGAGGATGGTGTTGATGGCCATCGCGCCGCCGGTGGAAACGACGACGGTCCACGCGTCGTGTTTGCGTCCGCGGCGCATCATCATCAATGCCGTGAGTCCGGCAGCGGTGCCGATCGCGACGTGCGAGCCGAGCTGCGTGATCGCGTGCATCGTGTGCGTGATCGACGGGTTGTCGATGCGATGCACGGACTCCATGATCGCGTCGTCGTATTTGTCGGCGTCGCCGTCGACGACGTTGTCTGCCTGCTTCTTGAAAAACCAGAACGCGAGCGCTGCCAGCACGACGCCACCACTGCGTCCGATGGCCAGCGGGAGGAAGTGTTGCCGCCGCTTTTCCTGAGGGCGAAGGCGGTCTTTTTTGGGCTTGGGCTTCACGTCGCGGACTCTACTTGCGGTGAGAGGTAAACGCAATTCGTGCGCCCATCGTGGAGCGGCGGGCTCTCAGCCCGCCGAGGTTTCAAGAACCGCGAGTCACGAACGATTTACG
>JBQCJC010000507.1:0-5230 GCA_051953135.1 Thermoanaerobaculia bacterium
AGGGGAGCGCGCGACCGGAATCGCCCGGACGCGAGAAGCGTTTCCCCTGACTCATGCCGTCCGTAGAAACACCTGCAAAACCGCACCGCCGCGTCGGGATGATCTCCCTCGGCTGCCCGAAGAATCTCGTCGATGCCGAGATCATGCTCGGGCAGCTCAAGTCCGATGCGGAGCATGTCGAGATCACGAACGATCTCGAAGATGCGGACGTGGTGATCGTCAACACGTGCGGCTTCATCGACGCGGCGAAGCAGGAATCGATCGACACGATTCTCGAGATCGCCGAGCGCAAAGGGCGCGGCGTCGAGCGGCTCATCGTGACCGGCTGCATGGTGCAGAAGTACCGGACCGATCTGCAGGAGTCGATCCCGGAGATCGACGCATTCGTCGGTCTCGATTCGCTCGAGAAAATCACGCAGGCCGTGACCGGTCTCGCGGAAAGCGATCTCGCGCCGACGCGCCGCAAGATGTCGCAGCGTTTGTACGAAGACTTCCCGCGCGTGCTGACGCAGGGCACCGCGCACGCGTATCTGAAAGTCAGCGAAGGTTGCTCGAATCCGTGCACGTTCTGCGCGATTCCACAGATGCGCGGCAAGTTCCGTTCGCGTTCGATCGAAGGTCTCGTGCGCGAAGCGCAGGCGTTGCAGCAGGCGGGCGTGCTCGAATTGAATCTCGTCGCGCAGGACACAACGCGCTACGGCGAAGACCTCGGCATCGACAACGGCCTCACGAAACTCGTCGAGACGCTGCTGCGCGAAACCGACTTCCGCTGGATTCGTTTTCTGTATGCGTACCCCGGCTCGCTCGACTGGAGCCTCTTCGAACTCATGGGCCGCGAGCCGCGATTCGCGTCGTACTGCGACATTCCTCTGCAGCACGTCTCGACGAATGTTCTGCAGCGCATGCGGCGTCCCGGCTCGCCGAAGGAGTATCGCGAAATGATCACGCGCATGCGCGAGCTCGTTCCCGATCTCACGCTGCGCACGACGTTCATCACCGGACATCCGGGCGAGACGCCGAAGGATTTCGGCGAGTTGTATGACTTCGTCGAGTGGGCGCAGTTCGACAACATGGGCGCATTCGTTTACTCGCAGGAAGACTCGACGCTCGCCGCGCGCATGACGGACACGCCGACGCGCAAGACGGCGGAGCGGCGTCGCGCGAAGCTGATGGAGTTGCAGCAGAAGATCGCGCTGTCGCGCAATGAAACGCGTGTCGGTCAAACGTTCGACGCGCTCATCACCGGCATCTTCGACGAAACGCAGGACCTCGGCTTCACGCTCTACGAAGGCCGCATCGTCGGACAAGCGCCGGAGATCGACGGACGTTTGCTCGTGAACGACGGCATCGAATTGCTGCCTTCGCAGTTGCCGGCGTTTGCGAGAGTCGAGATCACGGACGCGCATCCGTACGACGTGGTCGGCGCGCTGGTCTAGCGGTATCGTAAGGCGTGCGTGTTGCCGCCATCGTCCTCTTCCTTGCATCGATGCTCATCGCGGGCGCACCGCGTCTGCGCGAGAACTGGCGCGTCGCGAGAGATCTCGCGCCGTTGCACGAGGAATCGCGTCGCGCGCGCTGGTTTGGCAAGTGGTATCTCGCGGTCGCGCAGTTGCGCAATGACATTCCGTCGAACGCGACGATCGACTTCGTGATGCTGCGACCCGAGGCGCGCGACA
The DNA here is from genome assembly GCA_051953135.1 of Thermoanaerobaculia bacterium. Classification (GTDB taxonomy): domain Bacteria; phylum Acidobacteriota; class Thermoanaerobaculia; order Gp7-AA8; family Gp7-AA8; genus QHVT01. The sequence goes on from JBQCJC010000507.1 coordinate 1,677, forward strand.
TCGCCGTGTTAGGCGCGGCGGAGTTGCAGCCGCGCGATGTGCGTCTCTTCGACGGCTGGGATGCGTGGCGCAAACGCGAGCGAGCGATTCTGTTGCACGACGATCGCGCCGCGAATGCAGCAACGACGACACCGCCGTCGAAGGCGCAATACGTCGTGATCGTCGATCCGAATCTCGAGCCGTCGTTGCAGCGAGTCGAGGCGCCGCATTGATCGCGTTGCTGTTGGCGCTCGCGATCTTTCCAATGGTTGGTGGCGCAACCGCGCGATTGCTGCGCATTGCAATGCCGCCGACGCGCAGCTCGCGATTCGCACTCGCGTACCTGCTCGGTCTCGGCGTGCAAGGCACGTGGTTGTACGCGCTCGGCGCGATGCACGTACCGCTGCATTGGATCGTCTTCGTGCTTCCCGCGATCGTCTCGATCATCGCTCGCGGATGGCGACCGATCATCGATGGTTCCTCGGAACAGCGCTTTGCGTTGTCGTCGATCGTCTTCGTGATTCCGATCGTGTTGCTGCTGTTCTTCGCCGCGATCTTCCCGACGCGCGATTACGACGGTCGCGTCACGTGGTTGCCAAAAGCGCGCGCAATCGCACTCGAATCATCGATCAGCGGCCCGTTCTTTCACGGCGAGCGCGGACTCAGTCTGCACAATCGTTATCCGCTGCTGATTCCGCTCGACGTCGCGACGGTGATGAAACTCAGCAGCGACACGCGCAACGAAGCGGGACGCTGGCTCTACGTCTTCATCGCGATCTCAATGCTCATCGTGCTGCGCGCGTTTCTGCGCAAATGGTTCGCATCGACGGGCGGATGGATTTCCGTGACGGTTGCGTGGCTGCCGTTGCTCACGACGATCGAAGGCGGCGCGCTCGCGGCGTACAACGACTTCGCACTCGCGGCATTCATCGGCATCGCGGTGCTGTACCTGATCGACGACGAGTCGCGCATCGCTGGAGTGTTTGCGGCGTTCGCGGTGATGACGAAGAACGAAGGCCTGCCGCTGGCAATCGCAATCGTGATCGCAGCACTCGTCGTGCGGCGCTTCCGCGTTGTGATGCTCGTGCCGATCGTGATCGCGGAACTGCTCGTCGCGTACTGCCGAAAACTCGTTCCCGCCGCGTACGACGAGCAATACGAAGTGCTGATGCGCGAGCTGCCGCGCTCGATCGCGCGTGTGCCCGAGGCGATCGGCGCGATTGCGAAGCATGCGATGGGGTGGCAGGAGTGGGGCGCGTTCTGGATCGCGTTTGCGATCGCGGTGCTGATTTGCGTGGTGCGCGTGCGCGAGAAGCGATTCACGATTGCGCTCGCGACGATCGTCGTTGCACTCGCGGCGTATGTGCTCGCGCTCACGGTAACGAGTTGGAGCATCGCCGATCTCGCGCCGGTCGCGGTGAATCGACTGCTCGCGCAATTGCTCGTGCCCGCGACAACGATCATCGCCATGGCTACGCACGCGCTCGCGCGACGTTCGTGATTACGCGCGACGCGCAAGCCAGATGAGATAGCGCGCGCCGCCGCGATCGCCACGTCCGCGCACGCGAACTTCTTCGACGTCGAACATCGTCTTCAGGCGTTTCGTGAATCGTTCATCCGGTCCGGCAGACCACACTGCCAGAATGCCGCCCGGACGCAATGCCGCATGTGCGGTGCGCAATCCGTTCATGCTGTACAGGCGATCGTTCTGCTTCGATGTGAGTCCCGCGGGACCGTTGTCGACATCGAGCAGGATCGCGTCGAAGTTGCGCTCGCGCAGCATGACGTCGGCGACGTCCTGTTCGCGAATGATCACGCGCGGATCTTCGATCGCGCCTTGCGATACGACCGCGAGCGGACCGCGATGCCATTGCACGACCGCGGGTACGAGCTCGGAGATGAGGACTTGTGCTTGTTTGCCGACGCGCTCGAGGACGGCGTTGAGCGTGAAGCCCATGCCGAGTCCGCCGACGAGGATGCGATGCGGGTCTTTGATGCGTTCCATCACCAGCGACGCCAGCGCATCCTCGGAACCATGCACGCGGCTGTTCATCAACTCATACGAGCCGACGCGAATCGAGAACTCGCTGCCGCGCTGATAGAGGCGCAGTTGTTCGGAGTCACCAGGGATGTTCGAGGTATCGAGAAGAGTCCACGGAAGCACGCGGGGATTATGGCTGCTTTGCGGTATTCACGGCGGCGATGGCGCCGCCGATCCGAGATGTCTTCGATTAGCGATGGCCACGCGGCGGAGCGCCGGCGCCCTCGCCGGCTGGCCCGGCGGCGCCATCGCCGCCGTGTAGCAACTCTTTCGATTGCCTGCCGCCGGCTTCGATACCGAGCATCGCGCCGAGCGTTTTCGCGAGATCCATCGGCGCCACTTCCTCGTCATGAACGCCACGCGCGATGCCGGGTCCGTACAACATCAGCGGCACGTGCAGATCCGCTTCGACCGGTTGTCCGTGCGTCGTGCTGTTCGAGCCCCACATCCAGATCCATCCCGGTTTCAACGTGAGCACGACATCGCCGCTGCGCGTCGGATGCAGCGCGTTCTTCACGAGCAGTGGAAGCTCGGGATCATCGTACGTCCACGCGTTCGCGACGCCGTCGATTTCACGCACCGCATCGCGCAATGCACGCGCGACGCGTTTCGGATCGAGCCGCAATGCCGCGATGCGCGCATCGTTGAGAGAAAGCGTTGGCTCTTCGAAGAAAAACACGAGTGCATTCTGCAGCGGCGCATCGAGTGAGAACGGAAGTTTCAACGCGCGCGCGAGTTTGCGTTCGAGCTCAATGCGAAGCGGTGGCAGTTCGCGAATCGTTTTCGCGTCCGGCTGCGGCACGCGAAGATCGATGCGACCGACATCCGCATTCGCATCGCGCAACTTTGCGATTTCGGGAATTGATTGAATGCCGTGATCGGAGGTGAGCGCGACGATCACGTCGTTGCCGAACTGATGATCGAGCGCGTCGAGAAAATCGGCGAGTGCGCGATCGAGTCGCACCATCGAGTCCGCGACTTCCATCGAGTCGGGGCCGTAGAGATGCCCGAGGTAATCGGTGCTGGAGATGCTGACCCAGAGAATGTCGGGATGCTCGTCCTCGCCGAGGTGATGATCGGCGATGAGTTGTTGTGCGAAATCGAAGAGCATCGCGTGCGCGAACGGCGTTGATTGCAGCGCGCGAATGCTTGCGATCGGATGCGGGAACGTGGCGCCGTAGAGACTGTTCTTCAGCGGCCACGCGGCGGGCGGATCGAACGTGATGCGCTCGAGCTCTTCGCGCGGCATCATCGGCGTCCACTGCGCGCTGCCGGGGATGTAGCCGGGGATCAGCGCATTGAACGATGTTTGTGGAACGAAGCCGCCTTGCCGGTGATCGAACCAGTAGATCGCGTCGGCGGATTTGCCGCCCATGAGAATCGCGGCGCGATCGGTGAGTGCGAGCGCGACGACGCGCGATTGCGGATCTTCGCGTTTGAGATCATCGCCGAGAGTGGGAGTGAGAGCGCCGTCACTTGCGAAGAGAGGCGAGTAGGGCGAGGAGTACCAGGTGGAGGTGGAGCGGCGGGCTCT
>JBQCJC010000508.1:0-16275 GCA_051953135.1 Thermoanaerobaculia bacterium
CGTATCGACGATTGGCACCTTCACGCCGTTGATCGTCGCGAACTTGCCGGTTGGCGTCGGCTGTTTCACATCGCTCGACGCCATGCGCACCACGAGCTTCGACGGATCGAGAAACTTCGCGCCGCCGTTTTCGAGAATCACGTCCGGCAGAAACACGTCCGCGTTGCCCGGCACGTTTTGCATCACGATCTGCGCGGTCTCCGCGCCTGGCGCGTTGAAGCCGATCGTCGCGGTCGGCGGTGGAACATCGAGCACGATGAACGCACCGTTCTCCGCGATGCCGCCGGACGCGTACTGCGACTTCTCGACCCACACCGATGACGCCGCGAACAGTTGCTGGCGGCGCGCGACCTCCATCTCCATCGTCTCACCGCGCTGTGCGCCTTTGACGTCGAGAATCCAGCCGCGCACGCTCACCGGCTCGCGGCTGAGCTGGTACACGGAATCGTCTTTCTGTGCGCCGCCGCCACATGCGGCGAGGAGCAGCAGCGCGATCGCGAACGTGTGTTTCATCGGTCTCATACGAATGGGCCGAAGCGTACCACGTGCGATAATCGCGGCGCCGTCACCATGAAAAGGCTCCTCTCTCTCGGTGTTCTCGTTCTCCTCGCCGTCGCCACGATCGTCGTCGCACAGACCGCCGGAACGCAGTCGTTCGGGCAGGCCACGTTGCGCACGACCACCGGCGACCGTCCCTTCACGTACGTCGTGCAATCGGGACAAACGTATGTCGCTGCCGCGGAAGTCGCGCAGGGACTCGGCGGCTCCGTCGAATCTGATTCGAACGGATACAAAGTCACGATCAACGGTGCGGTCGCGGCGTTCGGTCCGGACTCGCGCTACGGCGTGATTCGCGACGATCTCATCGAGATGCCGGTGCCGCCGATCGCGATCGAAGGTCGTCCCTACGTTCCCTGGCAGTTCTTCCAGGGATTCCTCGGCAAGTCGAATCTCGATGTTGCATGGGACGCAAACGCCAAAGTCCTCACCATTCGCCCGCAGCAGCGCGATGCGGTCGGCGTGCAGGTTTCGGTTGCGAACGTGCAGGGCACGACGAAGATCGTGATGACGCTCAGCGCGTCGGCAGAGTACGGCGTCGTGAAAGAGCCGAGCGCGTACGTCGTGCGATTCAAATCGCCAGTGCGTCCGCCATTTGGCGAGCAGGCGTACGAAGATCCGTATCTCGCGAAGGTGACGTTCATCGCGAACGAGATGCGCATTCAACTCACCGCGCCCGATGTCGTCGGCGATGCGTATCAACTCGAGAATCCGCCGCGCATCGTGCTCGATCTGCGCAAAGGCTCGGGACCGGCGCCCGGCGCATTGCCGCCGAGCGGAACTCCGCCGCGCCTGCAGGAAGCGCCCGGCATTCACACGATCGTGATCGATCCGGGTCATGGTGGAAAAGAAGTCGGCGCGGTTGGACCCGCGGGCATTTACGAGAAGGACATCACGCTTGCGGTGAGTCAGAAACTCGCGGCATCGCTCGCGGCGAAGACCGGCGCGCGCGTCGTGCTCACGCGCGAGGACGACAGCATCGTTTCACTCGATCAGCGCACCGCGATCGCGAATCAGTACAAAGCCGATCTCTTCCTCTCCGTGCACATGAATGCGTCGGTTGCACCGCACGCAAAAGGCTCGGAGACGTATTACCTGTCACTCGAAGCGAGCGACGAGCTCGCGAAGAAAGCCGCGGAGACGGAGAACGCCGCGGCGGCTTCGGATCCGGCGAGCGATCTCAAGCTGATCCTGTGGGATCTCGCGCAGCAGGCGTACATCGGCGAGTCGAGCCGTTTCGCGCAGGCGATTCAGGAAGAGATGTCGTCCGCGACTGGCGTTGCGAATCGCGGCGTGAAGCAGGCGCCGTTCAAGGTGCTGGTCGGCGCAACGATGCCGGCCGCGCTGGTGGAAGTCGGATTCATTAGTAATCCAGAGGAAGAAGAGAAGTTGCAGAGCGCGGCGTTCCAGTCGTCGATCGTCGATGCGATCACGCGCGCGGTCGTGCGCTACAAATCGGATTACGAAACGCGCATCGGCGTCGCGCCTCCGCCTGCCGCACCGGCGACCGCGACTGCGCCGGCCACGTCGACGCAACCGCCCGCGGCGACATCCGCGCAGCCAGCTCCCGTGAATCCGCAGACGAGGACGGAACGCTAGCGTGAAACGGTTGGCAGTGCTCGCGTTGGCGCTCGTCGTTGTTGCCGGCGGGTGCAAGAAGAAGAACGACGTTGCGGCGAACATCAACGCCGCGAACAAAGTCACGAACCGTGTGGCGCGGCTCTACTTCGAGTCCGCGGACATGATGCTGGTCGCGGAGTCGCGCAACATCGCGCTGCCGGAAAATCCGGCGGCGGCGATTCCGGTGGTCACGCGCGAGCTGATGAAAGGTCCTTCCACCCAGACGGCACTCCGTCTTTTCCCCGCGGACACCCAGGTGCGAGGTGCGTATCTCCTTCCAGGCGGACATGTGATCGTCGACCTCGGCGGTCCGACGCTGCAGAAGGGTTGGGAGACGGGGAGCCACACGGAGCTGATGGCGATTCATTCGCTCGTGCAGACCATCACGTCGAATTTCAGCGACGCGAGGCGCGTGCGGATTCTCGTGAATGGCTCTCCGGCGGAGACGCTGGCGGGGCATATCTCGCTGGCGCGACCGTTCGGTCCGGATACGAGCTGGGTCGAGCCGAAATCGCGCTGAAACTCGTCGCGCGATCTTTTCTCCGCCGAAATGAATGAATATTCAGTTTGACCTGTTGTGCCCTGCGAGTAGACCGAACACTCGTTTTGCTTTACACTTCTTCGCGTCCCGCAAAGTGTACGTATCTAGTTGCTAATTCGTGGCTTGTCACATCTCGGTTACATTGAGAAAAGTTTCACAAAGTCTGCGTTAGAATGCACCGCAACGATGAACAAGGATTTACTGGATGGGCAGGCGAGAGCCGCTTTCTGTTGTACAAGCCTGCCTCTTGTTGTATCCGCCTTTTGTACTCTTCCTTGAATCTTACCGATCCCAACCCTCTCCCCCGAGCTCGTTCGCGCCAAACCATCCAGTAAGGTTCACCCTGACCCCGCCGGAAACGGCGGGGTCGAATTTTTGTAACCGGTTACTTAAGTAGCGTCGGCAATCGGAGCGCCGGCATCCTGCCGGCCGGACCGCGAGCTTCCAGCTCGCCAGTTCACGCCAAATCCGCGACGATCCCCTCGGCCAGCAACCGCACATCCGCGTTCACCGCGAGCCATCGAATCGCCGCCATCGCGGTATCGGCCGCCGCAAGCAGCTTCTCCTGCGGAATCCGCTCCCGAATCTCGAGCAGCTTCTTCGAATCGAGCGCTTCCTTCGGATCGAGTGCGACGACGTCACAGAGAATCGAGCCGAGCAGCGCGATCGCATCTTTCGCGTCTTCGTGATTCGAGACGATCGTCGCGAGCGCGAGCAGCGCGGCGCTTTCGCCGCGCGATGCGAATCGATGCAGCAGATCGAGGATGTCGCCGGCGAGCTCCTCGCCGCCTTCCATCAGCGCGACCTGGCGAATGCGCTGCACTTCGCGCGGACCGGTGAGTGGTCGCGCGGTATCGCCGATGTAAATCTGCTGCGCGCGGGACTTGATCGTCGGCAACAACAGATCGGCGGAACGGGTGAGCAGGAGGAACGTCGTGTCGCGCGCCGGTTCTTCGAGCGTCTTGAGTAATGAGTTCGAGCCCGAGACGCTGAGCGCGTCGGCGGGATCGATGATGAAGACTTTGTTGCGACCTTCGTACGGACGCAGCGACGCTTCCTCGACGATCCCGCGAATCTGCTCGATCGAGATCATCTTCTTGTCGCCGCCGACTTCGACGAAATGCACGTCGGGATGCGTGCGCCGATCGATGCGCTGACACGAAAGGCAGTCATCGCCGGTCGAGCCTTCGAGACAATTCAGTGTCTTCGCGATTCGCACGGACAGCGTGCGCAGCGGCTCCGGTGACGGGCCGTGAAGGATGAGCGCGTGATGCAGCTCGTTGCGTTGCGCGGTCTCGAGCACGCGCGAGGCGGACATGGTCATCGCAGTCGTTCTTTCACCACGGCGATCGTGCGCGCGAAGACTTCATCGATCGTTCCGTGCGCGTCGATCGTCACGAATCGCTTCGGCTCGGCCTGCGCGATCGTGAGATAGCCCTCGCGCACACGGCGATGAAAGCGCAGGTCTTCCATCTCGAAGCGTCCTTCATCGACGGTCATCCCGGCGTTGCGCGCGTGCGCACGATCGAGTCCGGTTTGTTCATCGATATCGAACAGCAGCGTGAGGTCGGGCGTGATGTTTTCGGTCGCCCAGGCGTTGAGTGTTTTCAATCGATCGAGATCGATGAGTCGTCCGTACCCCTGATACGCGATCGTCGCGTCGGTGTAGCGATCGCACAACACAAGCTCTCCGCGTTGCAGCGCGGGCTTGATGACTTCGACGACATGCTGGCGTCGCGACGCCGAATACAGAAGCACCTCGGCATACGCATCGAGATCCACGGTCGAGCTGTCGAGCACGATCGCGCGAATCCGATCCGCGATCGGCGTGCCGCCCGGCTCTTTCGTCACGACGCACGTGCGCCCTTGTTCGCGCGCCCACTGCGCAACGCGTTGGATCTGCGTCGATTTTCCCGACCCCTCGGGGCCTTCGAACGTGATGAACATCGGCGCGCGATTCTACCCGCGCAAGCCGTCGCGCAAGCCGCGGAGATAGTGCTCGCGCATCAGCGTCTCGAACACGCGCGGCCGCGCGAGCAGACGGAAGCGCTCGCCGAGTCGCGCTTTGCGGCGCAGCTTCGCGAGTTGCGTTTCGTTCGCGAGCGAACGCGTTTCGAGCTCGTGGACGCCGAGGAAGTGACCGAGCTCGGGATGCTTCTGATAGAAGATCGCGCCCGATTTCCCAACGGTGTACTGCCGCCGTGCGAACGAATCGATGTTCATCGGGTGGTAGTGCCGCGTCACCGCGCGCGCGTTGTAGTGAATCTTCAGGCCCTTCGCATCAAGTCGATACGCAAGCTCGATGTCTTCCCACGCGGCGGACGGAAACGTTGTATCGAACGGATGCGCGGCAAGCACTTCGCGATCGATCGAGATGTTCGACGTATAAAAAAAGTTGAACGGCACGACCTCGCCGTCTTTGATCAGCTTGTAGCCGAACTGCAGGCCGTAGTCGTTGATGTAATCCATGAACGCCGTGACGCGCTCGCTGTGCGGCCAGCCGGTGTAGCCGAGGCATGCGACGAGTGGATCGTCGTTCGTTGCGCGATGCACGCGTGCATGCTCCGCAAGAAAACGTGACTCCGGCACCGTGTCATCACCGATGAAGGTGACGAACCTGCCTTTCGCGAGAGACACGCCGTGATTGCGCGCGCGGCCGGGTCCCGCGTTTTGCTGCGTGCGGAACGTGATGCCATTGCGTTGCGACATCACCTTCTCGTTATCGTCTTTCGAGCCGTCGTTGATCACGATGACTTCGAACGACGGCGCATCCACTTGCGTGTCGAGCGCATCGAGGACGCGCACGAGCATGTCGAGTCGGTTGTAGGTCGGAATGACGACGGAGAAATAGGGCGAGCTCATGCCGAGGCGCCACCATCAATCGCCAGCACCTGCCCGGTAATTCCGCTCGCGTCGTCCGACAACAGAAACGCAATTGCCGCGGCGACCTCATCGGCTTTCACCGCGCGGCGCATCGGGATCTGCTTGATCATCTCGCGCTTCACGTCGGGATCGAGCCCCGCGATCATGTCTGTATCGACGAGTCCCGGCGCCACGCAGTTCACGCGGATCCCGCTGCGTGCGACTTCGCGCGACAACGACTTCGTCATCGCGATCAGCGCGCCTTTCGCCGCGGAGTAATTCGTCTGACCGACGACGCCGTGCAATCCGGACAGCGATGCGACATTTACGATCGCGCCGCGTCGCTGTTGCATCATCTGCGGCAGCACCGCTTTGGTCATCGACCACGCGCCGCTCACGTTCGTGTCGAGCACCTCGTCCCACTGCTCCGACGTCATGTTGTAGAGCAACGCATCACGACGCACGCCGGCGTTGTTGACGAGCGCGTCGATCGTACCGAGTCGCGCGATGACGTTTTCGGCCACGCGGAGATTCGCGTTCTCATCGCGAACGTCGGCGTGAAACGCGATTGCATTTCCCTTCGCCTCCGATTCGAACGCGAGCGCAGCGTCCGCGGATTGCGAATACGTGAACGCGACTTTCCAGCCATTGAGCAGCAAGCGCATGGCGGTCACGCGGCCGATGCCGCGCGAACCGCCTGTGATGACCGCGACCTTCGCGCTCAGGATTCTTCCTCGTATTTCTCTTTCAGATTCGCGACCACTCCGGGATCGGCGAGCGTCGTGACGTCGCCGAGCGCGCGGCCTTCGGCGATGTCGCGCAACAGGCGGCGCATGATCTTGCCCGAGCGTGTCTTCGGCAGATCGGTCGTGACGAGAATTTTCTCCGGCTTCGCGATCGCGCCGATCTTCTCCGCGACATGCGCTTTCAGTTCCTGCTCGAACTTCGCGGGATCTGCCTGCGCGTGCGCGCGTTCGCTTTCCTTCACGATCACGAACGCGGCCACGGCAGTGCCTTTGATCTCGTGAGCGATGCCGACGACGGCCGCTTCGGCGACGGAGTGGTGATCGACGAGTGCCGATTCGACTTCCATCGTCCCGATGCGATGACCGGCGACGTTGATCACGTCATCGACGCGGCCTAACAACCAGAAGTAGCCCTGCTCGTCGCGTCTCGCGCCATCGCCGGTGAAGTAGACGCCGGGCCACTTCGACCAGTACTGCTTCTGAAAGCGATCCGGATCGCCCCAGATGCCGCGCAGCATCGCCGGCCACGGGCTGGTTACCGCAAGGTAACCTCCGCCGACTTCGACGGGCTTGCCGTGTTGATCGAGGAGTTGCGCGTCGATGCCGGGAAACGGTTTCGTCGCGGAACCGGGCTTTGTCGGCACGAGTCCCGGCAGCGGTGTGATCATGATCGCGCCGGTTTCGGTTTGCCACCAGGTGTCGACGATCGGGCAGCGGCCCGCGCCGATGTTCTCGTGATACCAGATCCACGCCTCGGGATTGATCGGCTCACCGACGGAGCCGAGGACGCGCAGCGAAGACATGTCGTGGGCTTTCGGCAGATGTTCGCCCCACTTCATGAACGCACGAATCGCGGTGGGCGCGGTGTAGAAGATCGTGACCTTGTGGCGCTCGATGATGTCCCAGAAGCGATCCTGCTTCGGAAAATCGGGTGCGCCTTCGTAGATCATGACCGTTGCGCCGGCGGCGAGCGGACCATAGACGACGTACGAGTGACCGGTGACCCAGCCGATGTCCGCGGTGCACCAGTAGATGTCTTCGTCTTTGAGATCGAAGACCCACTTCGTCGTGGCGAGGCAGCCGGTGAGGTAGCCGCCGGTGGTGTGCACGATCCCTTTCGGTTTTCCCGTGCTGCCCGACGTGTAGAGGATGTAGAGCATGTCTTCGGAGTCGACCCACTCGGGCTCGCACTCCGCGGCAGCGCTCGACATCAGCTCGTGGTACCAGAGGTCGCGGCCGTCGTGCATCGTGACTTCGTCTTCATCGCGGCGCCGCACGACGACTACGTTCGTGATCGACGGGCAATCAGCGACGGCGGTGTCGGTCGTTTTCTTGAGAGGCACGACCGTGCCGCGGCGATATCCGCTCGTCGCGGTAACGACGAGCTTCGCTTCCTGATCCTGAATGCGATCTTTCAGCGCGTCCGCGGAGAAGCCGCCGAAGACGACGGAGTGCACGGCGCCGATGCGCGCGCACGCGAGCATCGCCACGACCGCTTCGACGATCAGCGGCATGTAGATCGCGACGCGATCGCCTTTCTTGATGTTCAGTGATTTGAGGACGTTCGCGAATTTGGAGACTTCCTCGTGCAACTCGCGATACGTCACGTGCCGCACTTCGCCGGGCTCACCTTCCCAGATCAACGCTGCTTTGTCGCCGCGCGTGGCGAGATGACGATCGAGGCAGTTGTACGACGCGTTGAGCGTCCCGCCGACGAACCATTTCGCGTCGGGCGGATTCCCGTCGAGCACGCGATCCCATTTCGTTTTCCAGTCGAGCTGCTCGGCCCAGCCGGCCCAAAACGCCTCACGATCCTTCGCCGCCTGCGCCCAGATTGCGGGATCGTTGATGTTCGCGTTCTTACGAAATGTCTCCGAGGGCGGAAACTCGCGATTTTCCTGAAGAAGTGCGTCGATCTCTTGCGCCATGGCCGCGCATTTTATGCGCGACGGGATCGAGACGTTGCTGCGTTGTTAACATGAGCCGAATGCAGCTCATCGTGCCGGCAGGCACGCGCATCGTCGCGCTCGAAGGTGTTCGCATCCCGGAAACGGGTGCGACGCAACCGTCGGGTGCCGTCGCGGTCATCGTCCACGCGCCCGCGGATGGTACGCATGCGTATCGCGTTCGCTTTCCCGACGGCGGCGAAGCGCGTCTGAAGCGCTCCGAGTTTCGCATTCTCAAATCGGTGCGCGAGAGTGGCGTCATCACGGAGACGCTGCCTGACGTCGACTGGATGCAATTCGTCATCTACCGATGTGTGGTCGGGTCGCGCGCATTCGGACTCGACACCGATTCTTCTGATACCGATCGCCGCGGTATCTATCTCCCGCCCGCGGATCATCAGTGGTCGCTGTTCGGTGTGCCCGAGCAGTTGGAAAACGATGAGACGCAGGAGGCGTACTGGGAGCTTGCGAAGTTCCTTCGTCTCGCGCTCAAAGCGAATCCGGGAATCCTCGAGTGTCTGTACACGCCGTTGGTCGAGCACACGACGGAGCTCGCTGCGGAACTGCTCGCGATGCGCAGCGTGTTTCTCTCCAAGCTCGTCTACCAGACGTACAACGGCTACGTGCTCTCGCAATTCAAGAAGCTCGAACAGGACCTTCGCACGCGCGGAGCGATCAAGTGGAAACATGCGATGCACCTGATCCGGCTGCTGCTCTCCGGCATCACGATCCTGCGCGAGCACACGGTGCCGGTTCGCGTCGACGCGCATCGAGAGAGGCTTCTCTCGATCCGGCGCGGCGAGTTGTCGTGGGCGGAAGTCGATGCGTGGCGACTCGAATTGCATCGTGCGTTCGATGCCGCGTTCGCAACGACGACATTACCGGAGCGGCCGGATGTCGATCGCGCGAACGCGTTCCTCGTGAAGGCGCGACGCTCCATGATCTGATTCTGATCATGATCGAGATCCCCGAGCTTGTTCGCGACACGGTGACGTCGCATCCGTATCCACTTCTGTTTGCGACGATCAGCGGCGCGCATTTGTACGGCTTTCCGTCGAGTGATTCCGACTACGACTTGCGCGGCGTGCACGTGTTGCCACTTGCGCAAGTCGCAGGGCTCGATCGATGCACGACGACACGATCACGCGCATATTGCCCGGGCCGCCGGAAGTCGATCTCGTGACGCACGATGTCGAGAAGTTTTTCCGGCTGCTGCTCAAGCCGAATGGCTACGTTCTCGAGCAGATTTACTCACCGCTCGTCGTGCACACGACGCCGGAGCATGCGGAGTTGAAAGAGATCGCACGTGGCTGCATTACGCGGCATCACGTTCGGCATTACGTCGGGTTCGCCGAGAATCAATGGAAGCTTTTCGATGCGGAAGATCCTCCTCGCATCAAGCCGCTGTTGTACGTCTTTCGCGTGCTGCTCACCGGGATTCACCTCTTGCACACGGGCGAGGTCGAGGCGAACCTCGTGCGGTTGAACGAGCAGGCGCGATTGCCATTCGTGTCGGAGCTCATTCAGCGAAAGGCCGCCGCTGAGCATGGCCAGCTGTCACGCGAGGATGTCGATCGTTATCGTCCGGAGTACGAGCGGCTCCTCGCTGCGCTTGAAGGGGCGGGAGAAACGTCGCGGCTTCCCGAGCAATCGTCGGCGCGCCCAGCGTTGAACGACTTGCTCCTGCGCGTGCGCGGAGTTACGCCCTCGCGAACGACGCCGCGATCGATTTGAACACGAGCAGACCGTCCGCGTTGCCGAGGATCGATTCGGCGCAGCGTTCGGGGTGCGGCATCATGCCGAGGACGTTGCGCTCGCGATTGCAGATGCCGGCGATGCTACGTGCGGAGCCGTTCGGATTCGCTTCGCTCGTCACCCGGCCTTCTTCGTCGCAGTAGCGAAAGATGACCTGGCGATTGCGCTCGAGTTCATCGAGCAGCGCGTCATCCGCGTAGTAGTTGCCTTCTCCGTGCGCGATCGGAACGCGAAACACCTGGCCTGATTGGAACTCGTTCGTGAAGGGCGTGTCGGTTTCTTCGACGCGCAGATGCACGTCGCGACCGAGGAAGCGGAGGTGCTGATTGCGCATCAGCGCGCCGGGCAACAGACCCACTTCCGTCAGCACCTGAAACCCGTTGCAGATGCCGAGCACGAGACCGCCCTTCGCCGCGTGCGCTTTGATCGATTCCATCACCGGAGCGAACTTCGCGAGTGCGCCGGCGCGGAGGTAATCGCCGTATGCGAAGCCGCCCGGCACGATCACGCAATCGGCACCGCGAAGATCCGTCTCCTTGTGCCAGATCATCTCCGCATCCGCGCCGAGCACGTCTTTCGCGACATGCATGGCGTCGTGATCGCAATTCGAACCGGGAAGAACGACGACGGCGAATTTCATGGTGGCGAATCTTACTCGTTCGTCTGCGTCACGCGCGGCACGTTGTAGATCGTGAGAAAGCCATCGCGATCCGTGGCGACGATCGTGTTCGTCTTCGCGTCGTACGCGATCGCATACGCATTCACGCCGTACAGCGACGCGGGCTGCATTCCGGTTGCCGTTCCCGTGAACGCGCCACTCGCGCTGCAGCGTCGCTCCGCGTACACGAGCGTGTCGTCATTCGTCAGCGTCGCGATTTGCGCTCCGCTGTTCTGCGGGAAACACGCGAGGCGGCTGTTCACGATGCTCGACTTCGTGATGCTGCGATGAAAAATCGTATCGGCGCTGAGCGCGACGAGCGTTTTGTCTTTCGACGCGAACAGTGCGCCGCCGATCGGCTTCGTTGTCTGCAGCGGATCTTTGCTGATGCGCGCGAAGTTTTTCGGATCGTACGTCGACACGATCGTCGCCTTCGCATTGCCGAAATCTTCCGTCGAGAAAATTGCGATCGACGTCGCGCTCACCGCGATCGCCATCGGATCAACGACGTCGATCGTGCGCAGTTCATTGCGGCCATCCGCGTCGAAGACATGCACGCGGCGGCCGAGCAGATACACGTAGCGGCCTTTCGGATCGGGAACGATGTCGCGAATCGTCTCGCCTTCCATCGTGATCTCGCGCAGCACGCCGAGGTCGGGGAGCGAGAGGATCGTGGCACTTTCGTCGCTGCCGTTCGCGACGTAGAGCCGCGTGCGCTGTGGATTCGTGCGCAGCGTGACGAGCTCTTTCGTCGAGGCGATTTCCGCGGAGTCGAGCACGACTCGCTTTTTGATCGCACCGGTTTCGCCGTTCACCCCAACGATCGCCTGCGGCTCGGCGAGCCCAACGTAAATCGTCCCGTCAGCGCCAACCGCGAGTCCGCGCGGGTCACCGGGCAGTTCCCAGCGTCGGACAACTTTGCGATCGCGCGACGGGACCTGATTCAGCGTACCGGCTGGTGTCTCGACGGCCAGCGCGGCCACTGCCACGGTCGTGAGCAGCACGAGAGCAGCGAACTTACTCCTCGAGAGTGTAGGAGAATTTTTCGATAACCGTGTTAGCGAGAAGCCGCTCGCACATTTGTCGAAGCTGCGTTTCGACGTTCTCCCGTGTCTGCCCACTGTCCGCAAGCGTTATCCGAAACAACTTGCCGACGCGGACATCTTCCACACCCGCGAAGCCGAGCGAACTGAGCGAATGCTCGATGGCCTTGCCCTGAGGGTCGAGAACGGAGGGTTTGAGCTCAACAGTGACGGTGGCTTTCATTTGCGTAGCGCATTCTAGAACAAGGACATCTGGCCTTTCGGATTGATGCGCTCGCGCTTTCTCGCGATGTCGAAAATGCCCGTCGGCTCGAATTGTTTCGCAATGGCAAACTCGAGACTCGCACCCGTTCGGTTCAGCAGACGCGTGCACATGTCGCGGACGATCGACTCGTGATTGTTCTTCTGCGAGAGGTGAATCATGCACAGCGTTTTGAGATCGGCGCCGAGGAGTCGCTGCACTGCATTCACCGAGTCGTCATTCGACAGATGTCCGAAGCGCGACATGATCCTGCGCTTCAACGACCACGGATAGCTGCCCATGCGCAGCATGTCGAGATCGTGATTCGCTTCGAAGAAGAGACCGTCGCAGCCGCTGAGATGACGCATGACCTCGCGGTTCACGTAGCCGAGGTCGCTGGCAAGACCGACGCGTGTTCCGTCGCGTGACTCGACGACGAAGCACGACGGATCCATTGCGTCGTGAATCGTGCGACACGCGTGGACTTGCAACTCGCCGATCCGGAACGTGGTGTCGTTTTGAAAGACTACGACCTTTGTTTCGTCGACGTTGATCGTCGACGCGTCGAGCGTGCCTTTCGTGAGATAGATCGGCACCTCGTATTTGCGCGCGATCTTCTCCGCGCCGCGAATGTGGTCGTAATGCTCGTGGGTGACGACGACCGCGCGCAGGTACTCGATGTCCCGTCCGACTTCTTCGAGCCGCTTCTTCGTTTCGCGCGGACCAAGTCCGGCGTCGACGAGGATGGCCGTCCCGTCGCTCTCGAACCAGTAGGCATTGCCCGCGGATCCGGAGGAGAGAGGGGCGACGAGCATGTTCGGAAGATACGGGATGAGGCGCGTGCGCGCAACGAGCAATCAGGGACGCCTGAGGTCGACGAAGCCGCGACTGATCGCGTCGCGAAAGATGTGTGCGACGTTGAAGCGCAAATCAGAAGGTTCCCATGCGTGTGGCAGAACTGCCGAATCGAACGTGATGTCTTCGGCATTCGCCGCGTCGTGGCTGTAGGTCACGAGTACCTTGCGTCCCACGGCACGCTCGACGATCGACAGCACTTCCGCGAGTGAATACGGACGGCCTGATGCGAGGATGCGGACATCATCGCGATGTTGATCGTCGAGGATCGACTCGGCGATGTGTGCACCGAGGTCGGCGGTGAAGACGAAATCGCGCAACGTTTCCATGCGGCCGGTGATGCGCGTGACTTCGCGTCGCGCGGCATTGCGGAGCAGCGTCGCGATCAAGCCGGCGCGCACGTTCTGATGGAGTGGCCCGTACGCGGTGGAAACGCGATAGATGATTCGAGACGAGAATGCGCGTTCATCGAGAAGCAATTGTTCCTGCTGCAGTTTGAGGTGTCCGTACTGACGGTGCGGAGCGGGAGTCGAGCTCCGCGTGACGTGACGTTGTCCTTCGAACAATCCACCGGCGGAGCTCACGAGATGAAACGTGACGGTATCGAAGCGTCGTGTAAGCGACGCGGTCATGCGCAAGATTTCGGAGTACGTCTCGAGCTCGATCGCAGTCGCTTCGTCCGTCGCGGCGAATCCGGCGCGTCCGGCGCTCCACAAAACGCTGAGTCGTTTTCCTTGTGACGCGGCGTTCGTTGCTTCGCGTTCGATGGCCGTGAGTTGTTGTGCTCGACTCGACGCTCCCCAATCAAACGGCTGCCCGGCGAGCGTGACCTCGGTGCGAAGTCGCATCGCGTCGATCACGCCACGACCGATCAGGCCGGCGCCGAAGATGAGGATGCGGTTGTTGCCTGCATCCGCGACGATCATCGCGATTCTTTGAGAAATGGCCGAAGCCATTCGTCTTTGCTGCGATCGACGACGAAGAACGTCGGCTTGCCGAGGATGTGCAGCACGACGGTCGACAGATACTCGAGCGCGATGCCGAGAAGAAATGCCGTGAGTCCGCTGAAGAAGGAGATCACAACCACCAGCGAAGCCCACCCGCGCAGATGAATGACCTCGGGGCGCCAGATGCGCAAATAGATGATGTAGGCCGCGAACAACACGCTGAACGTGAGCGTGAGGATGCCGAGCGATGAGGCCAGTCGCAGTGGACGGATGCCGGCGGCGATCAGCATTCGCCGCCCGTGCTGGAGCAGGCGCGCGAGGCTGTAGCCGCTGCGTTGCCCTTTTTCGGAACGAATGTCGACCAGCGGCAGAGGCAGCGACTCGATTCGTTTCGTGAACCACGTGAGCACGACATCGAGATACGTGTCATGGGTCGCAACTGAACTTGCCGCGCGCGCGATGCTGCCGCGCACCAGTCGGAAGCTCGTGAATCTCCGAATCGCCTTTTCGCCCGCCAGCCAACCGACGATCGCCTTCGTCGAACGCGATGTGAAATTGCGAAACCACGAGCGATGCACGCGGAAATCCGATGCGGCGTAGATGATGTCGCTGCTGGTTTCGATCGCGCGCATCAGCATCGCTACGACGTGTTTCGGATGATGCTGGAGGTCTTCGTCGAGCGTTGCGATCCAGTCGCCGCTCGAGTGGAGAATGCCGGCCGCGGTGGCGGTGTGTTGTCCGAAATTTCGCGAGAGATGGATGACGCGAATCCACGCGTGCTCGCGCTGCAGCTCATCGAGGATGCGCGGCGAGTCGTCGATCGCACCATCGTCGACAAAGATCGCCTCGATGATCTCGACCGGCATGCCGCTCTGATCGGCGTCAGTGCGAGCCTGTTCGATCGCGGTTGCGAGATCGCGCAGGTACTCGGCACCGCTGTACACCGGTACGACGATCGAGATGTAGATCTTGCTCATGCCTCGCTGGTCGCGACCTCCGGTGCGGGTTCTTCCTGCGATTGCGTGGTCCGCATCGGCCACGCGAGCGGTTTCAGGAGAAACGCTGCACCCACGATACACGCGAGGTGAAACGGAAGGATGGACTTGTAACCGTACGTCCACGGCGCCGCAAGCACCATCGATGCGAGATGTGAGATGAGAAACGCGATGAGGACCAGCGCGATCTTCTTCGGAATTCGCTTGAGGAGCAGCGCGGCCAGGAAGAGCAGGGGATAAATGCCGAGAAAGGGGAGCGATTCTCTTCCCGGACCGAACGTCGTCCATCCAAAGGTGAACAGTGTTTTACGAATGGCGGTCCAGAGGATGATCTGAGGTTCCTGTGCGATCAGCTGTACGACTTGATGAAGTGTCTGCACGATCGTCGGCATCTTGCCGTGGACGAGAAGAGGGATGGTTTTCGCCATATCCGGCGGCAGAAGGAAGCTCGTAATCGACATATAGCCGCCGACCAGCATTACCCAGCGTCCGGAGACGATTCTGTTGCGGATGGTGAAAGGAGAGACGGCGACAGCGAATCCACCGAGCATGGTGAACGTCGCTTTCACGCGATTGAGAAAGCCGCCGAGATCTCGCATCGTAAGAATCACGAGAGCGAAGAAGGGCAGATAGATGAATGCCGAAGGCCGTGTCGCGGCGGCGACAGCGATCGAGACCCCGGCAAGGAAGAAATGTGCAGTGCGGCCCGATTGCAGTGCGCGCGCGCTAACTAGCAATGACGCGAGGACGAGAAGTAGAAATGGGTTGTCACTGAATGCCGTGACCGTGTAGGGAAGCGCGTATTGCCACGTGAACAAAAACGAGAGCGCGATTGCGACGCCAACGGCAATCGATGAGAGATCTCGTGCGAGCAGTGCGCGAATGACAGGGCCGAGCAACGCGAGGCAAATGCAATTGAACAGGACGACGTTCGCGAAATCGTCTCCGAATACGTAGTGCGAAGCAGCGAGTCCGAACGGATAGAGCGGATAGTGATAGTAGGGTTCGCCTTTTCCAGGTTGCTCTCCGCGCGTAACCATCACGTTGCCACGCAGGATCTCTCGCGACATGCCTTCGTAAATCAGAAAGTCATCGCCGATTTTCAACTGCGTCGTGCTGTGGCGCTGAGGAACGGAGCGGGTTAATCCGATCAGGAGAAAGGTCGCTACGAAGCAGAGCGTCGCGACTTTTCCCGCATCCAGCTGCGCCAGTGTTTTTCGGAGCGGCGTATAGGACTCGATCAACGCCATGACGAACGCGAGCGACGCGAGGATGCCGAGAACGTTGATCCATAACGTTGATCGCGCGCTCTGTTGTTGCGCGCGTGCATCGGCAACGTCAGCGGTGATTGCCGGTGCATTCGACAGAATGATCGTGGGCTCGATCCCAGAAGCCTTCGCGTAGAACAACTCGAGCAGGTTTGACCCGGCATGGAGCGGCAGCGAGATTTCCTGCGTCTTCGGGTTTTTTCCGCGAAACAAATCGCGGCCGTTCACGCGAAGCGTAAC
>JBQCJC010000509.1:0-9008 GCA_051953135.1 Thermoanaerobaculia bacterium
CCAACGGCGGGCTGAGAGCCCGCCGCTCCACCTATACTCGCCGTGATGCGTCGGCTCCTCGCGATCCTATCCCTCACGTTCTCCTTGCAAGCCGCCGAGATCCACGTCTCCGCCGCGGCCTCGCTCAGCGACGCACTGAACGAAATCGCGAAGTCGTACTCGCAGGACAAACTCATCTTCAACTACGGCGGATCGAGCACGCTCGCGCGGCAGATCGAGCTCGGTGCGCCGTGCGATCTGTTTCTCTCCGCCGATGAAGCGAAGATGGATGCGCTCGCGAGCAAAGGACTCATCGACGCGAAGACGCGCGTGAGTGTTCTATCCAACACGCTCGTCATCGTCACCACCGGCGATCCCGTTCCGAATCCGCGCCGCCTCGTCTCCTTCAAACGCATCGCGCTCGCGGAACCGAACAGCGTGCCGGCCGGCATCTACGCGCGCGAATGGCTCGAGACGCTGAAGCTCTGGAAGTCGATCGAGCCGAACGTCATCCCCACCGACAACGTGCGCGCCGCGCTCGCGGCCGTCGAATCGGGTAACGCGGATGCAGCGATCGTGTACAAGACCGACGCGCGCATCGCGAAGAGAGTTCGCGTCGCGTACGAGGTCGATCGCAGCGAAGGTCCGAAGATCTCGTATCCGTTCGCGGTAATGAAACACGCGGAGCAGCCGGAAGCCGCGAAGCGCTTCCTCGCCTACCTGCAGTCGAAATCCGCGAAGGCGATCTTCGCGAAACATGGTTTCATCGTCCTGCATTGAGCGAGATCGTTTTTCTCACGCTGCGCACCGCATTTCTGGCGACGCTCTTCATCGCGCCGCCGGGCATCGCGCTGGCGTGGCTGCTCGCGCGTCGCGAGTGGCGCGGGAAAGCGTTCGTCGAAACGCTCGTCGTCTTGCCGCTCGTGATGCCGCCCGTGGCCACGGGTCTCATCCTTCTCCACCTCTTCGGACGTCGCGGTCCCCTCGGAGTTTTCGACGTGATCTTCACGTGGCGCGCGGTCGTGCTCGCGATGATGGTGATGTCGTTTCCGCTGCTCGTGCGCGCGGCGCGCATCGCATTCGAAGAAGTGAATCCGCGCTACGAGCAACTCGCGCGCACGTTAGGCGCGAGCGAAACGCGCGTCTTCTTCACGATCACATTGCCACTCGCCGCGCGCGGCATCATCAGCGGCGCACTGCTCGCCTTCGCGCGTGCGGTCGGTGAATTCGGCGCGACGATTCTCGTCGCCGGTAACATCCCCGGCCGCACGACGACACTCAGCGTCGCGATCTACAACAACGTGCAGCTCGGCCACGACGACGTTGCGTTTCGACTGCTCCTCGTCGCCGTGCTGATCGCATTCGCCGCCGCGGGCATCTCCGAATTTCTATTGCGCAGGAGGCCGCGTGACGCTCGTTCTGCGTGACGTCGTACTGCCTCTCGCCGACTTCGCACTCGAAGTCACGGTCGAGATGCACGCGCGCACCACCGCGTTATTCGGACCATCGGGCGCGGGCAAAACCTCGCTGCTCGAAATCGTCGCGGGACTGCGTACACCGATCCGTGGACAGGTCGCAATTCACGATCGCGTCGTATTCGATGAACGCGTCAACATCCCCGCGCGCGAGCGGCGTATCGGCTACGTCGCGCAGGACGATGCGTTGTTCCCTCATCTCTCCGTGCGCAAAAACGTTTTCTACGGCGCAAGCGAATCGCCGAACCACGCGCACGCGATCGACGTGCTCGAGATCGCACCGCTGATGAATCGCAGCGTCGCCAAACTTTCGGGCGGCGAGCGCAAACGCGTCGCACTCGCACGCGCATTGCTCTCCGATCCCGAACTGCTGTTGCTCGATGAGCCGCTCTCCGGCATCGATGCCGCGCTGCGCGCGCGTGTGCTCGCCTACCTCGTGCGCGTTCGCGACGAATTTCCGGTGCCGATGATCTACGTCACGCATCATCGCGAAGAGGTCGCGCCGCTCTGCGATGCGGTGGTGTTTCTGGAGCGCGGTCGCATCGTGTCGGGTCTATCCTGACGGGATGCTGAAACACGCGCTGCCGATCTTCATCATCTTCTTCGCCGCCGTCTCACTCTCCGCACAAACACCGATTCGCATCAGCGTCGATGCCACTGACGCCGCGCGCAAAATCTTCAACGCGCATCTCACGATTCCGGCATCGCCCGGCCCGATGAAACTCGCGTACGCGAAGTGGATTCCGGGCGAGCACAGCCCGAGTGGTCCGGTCACCGATCTCGTGAACGTGCGCATCACATCGAACGGCACGCCGGTGCCGTGGCATCACGATCCGCGCGACATGTTCGTGTTGCTGCTCGATGCACCCGCGAAAACGACGGCGCTCGATGTCGACGTCACGTTCCTCGCGCCGATCGCCGGCGGCAACTTCACGGCCGGCCCGAGCTCGACCGCGAATCTCGCGATCCTGAGCTGGAACACACTGCTGCTGTTTCCTCCGGGCAAGGACGCGAACGAGATCTTCGTCGAAGGTTCGATCAAAGCGCCGGATGGCTGGAAGATGGCCAGCGCGCTCGCGCAAACCAACGGCTCGTTCGAGCGCGCGTCGCTCGCGACGTACATCGATTCACCGGTGATCCTCGGCCGTTACTTCAAGACGATTTCGATTCCGCAGAGCGGCAACGCACCCGCGCATCGCATCGACATGGTGTCGGAGAGCGATCGCGATCTCATCACGCCCGACGATTTCGCGAAGCAATACGCGCGGCTCGTCGCCGAGGCCGGCGCGGCGTTCGGCTCGTATCACTTCCGCAAGTACGACTGGCTCGTGACGTTGAGCGATGACGTGGCGCACTTCGGTCTCGAACATCACGAGTCGTCCGATGATCGGATGCCCGAGGCGACGTTGTCGGATGAGATCGGGCGTCGTGGACTCGGCGGATTGCTTTCGCACGAGTACGTGCATTCGTGGAACGGCAAGTTCCGCAGACCGTCCGGTTTGTTGAGCGCTGACTATCAACAGCCGATGGACGGCACGCTGCTGTGGGTTTACGAAGGACTCACGCAGTACATGGGCGTGCTGCTCGCCGCGCGCTCGGGATTGTGGACGCCGGAGTATTACCGCGACAACCTCGCCGCGGTCGCGGCGCAGCTCGACACGGAGCCGGGTCGCACGTGGCGTCCGCTCGTCGACACAGCAACTGCGGCGCAGATTCTTTATCCCGCGGCGAGCGCGTGGGAGTCGCTGCGTCGCAGCACGGATTTCTATGATGAGGGCACGTTGCTGTGGCTCGAAGTCGATTCGATCATTCGCGCGAAGACGAACAATCGCGCATCGCTCGATGACTTCACGCGCAAGTTTCACGGCGGTCCCGGCGGCAAGGCGGAAGTGAAGCCGTACACGTTCGACGATGTGGTGGCGACGTTGAATTCGATCGCGCCGTACGACTGGCGCGCGCATCTCACGACGCGACTGGAATCACTCGATGCACACGCGCCCCTCGGCGGCATCACGGCGAACGGCTGGAAGCTGGCGTACAACGAGACGCCGAATGTTTCGATCACGCGTTCCGAGGGCAACAGTAAATCGATCGCCCTCACCTACTCCCTCGGCCTCACGCTTCGTGAGGACGGAACGGTGCGTGACGCGGTGATGGGACAACCCGCGGCGAACGCGGGCATCGGACCGGGCATGAAGATCATCGCGGTGAACAGCCGTCGCTTCTCACGCGAGGTGATGGAGTCCGCGCTGAAAGACAAAGGCGCGATGGAGTTGCTCGTCGAGAACAACGGCTTCTTCAAAACGCACTCGGTGAATTATCACGACGGGATTCGTTATCCGCACCTCGTGCGCGATGAGAGTGTGAAGGATGGATTGAGTGAAGTGATTCACGCAAAGGCGGAGTAAGAGAGGCGGCCTGCTAAACAAAATTCGCCGCGAGGTATGCGATTGCCGGTACCTCGCGTTGCGAGGTCGGATCCGAATACTGGTGCGTGAGCTCGTACGACGCGTTCATGTTCGCGAGTGCGGACGGAACGGTCGCGCGCATCGCGGGCGATAAGCGCGGCAGCACTGCTTGTGCGACCGCGAGCACCGATCGCGCGAGACATGAGCCGCGCAGCGCGGAGAGATCGCCGACGATGTCGCGATGTCGTGCGCCGGACACGCGCATCGTCACCGCGACTTCCGTCAGGGGCGTGTGCACGGTCTTCACGAGCGTGCCGTCGACGCCTGCGATCTCGAAGAAATCCGTGTCGTTGTCGATTGCCGTCTGCGCGATCGTCGCGATCCAGTTCGGGAGCTCGCGCACGGAGCGGTGATGGCGCATCAACTCGAAGAGCGCGCGTGCGTAGTAGTGAAGCGCGAAGAGCAGACATTCTTCTTCGCGCAGCACGGCCGCGGAGTCATCGATGTCGACGGAGAATGCACCGCCCGGACCGGCAACGATGCGCGTCGAGAGAACGACTCGGGGCTGGGCCGTGAGCATGATCGCGCGTTCCCCCAAAGGCAAATCCCTCCTGCCGTACATGCGGCAGGAGGGCGATGCGGAAAACGCGGATCTCAGTACAGGTCGTTCTTACCGGCGACGTCGTCGGCTTCGAGCGTCCGGGTGTTGTAATTGCAGGAGCTCACGGACGGATACATCGTGGCGCCGCTCACGCTCGAGTGCCCGAGGCCGATCACGTGACCGACTTCGTGAGTCATGATGCCGTCGATGTCGTATTCGCCGCTGCAGCCATCGGTCTCACGCGACGACGTGTAGCTGTAGCGCGTGTTCGTGTAGACGTCGGCGTCGTAGATCGTGCTGCCGGTGTAATAGCCGGTCAGCGTCGCGGCGAGACAAGATCCCGTGCAGACCTTGCCGTTGTTGTTCAGAACGATCGTCGCCGGAGCGGAGCCGCGCACGGCGTTCTGCGTCGTCGAGCTGGAGCTGATGATGCCCCACGCTTTGATTGCGCCGACGACCGCGGTCACACCGCCGTCGCCGTCATTGATCGTGGAGTTGCCTCCCGTGTAGACGCGCACCGTGATCGGTGTCGACGCCCACGTGCGGCGCGGTGAGAGCAGCGTGTACGCCATCACCGGCTCGGCGGAGATGACGATGACGGTGAGTGCGATGGCGAGTGCGAAGAGGTTCTTCTTGTTCATTTGCGATTCTCCTCGTCTTCGTTACTGGCGATCGAGCACGGGACGCACCGACGGACGAGCGGCGCGAGCGTCGTCGACCATGCGGGCGAATTCTTCGATGCCGAGGGCGGGCGTATCCGCGGAGACGGCGTCTGACTGCACGTCGAGCACACGGCCTTCGCCTTCACGAGCGGCGCGACCTTCACCCTGATGCACCGGATCGGCGGTGAGCACTTCGAGTCCGCCGCGCTGCCGCACGAGGTACTTGCCCTGGTTGAATGCATGGATGCGCATGTCCGCGCTGTCTTCCCACTGCGTGAGGAGCAACACGACGTTTTCGCCACGACGAATCATCGGGAAGCCGATCGCTTCCTGCGTGTAGCCGTCGACCGTGCCGCCGACTTCGCGCACGACGAGCGTGTCCGGACCGGTGGTCTCGCCGAAGTACCGCGTCACACGCACGGTGGCGTACGTGAAGATCACTTCGTGCGAGTCATCCCATGCGGACCACGTGTCGACGATGTGGCCGCGCACGACGTACTGCGCTTCGCTGGCGATCTGGTCGAACGGTAGCTCGATGAACTGGGACGCGGAGAGCGGAAGTGCGAGCGCGATGAGCAACAACCCAATGATCAGGGACCGACGATGCATTCTGTTCCTCCTCGAATTGAACTGCGACGACCGCCTACTGAAAGCGCTGCGCCATGCCGCAAGTCATTGCTGACGTCGCAACTAACTTCATCGCGATCTGCGATTTGACTGAAGACTGACGGCAGGACGGAATGACGGAGAGTGGATCAACGTCTGCGCACGCGAAAAAGAAATGACCCGCATACGGGTCACCGGCACGGCCGGCTGCCGCGATGGGATACTTCCGGAGGTAGGGATTCCCCGGTCTCCGTCACACCGGATAGGAGGAAGGCGTGATCATTCGAAACCACCTTCGTTTTGCGATTGTATGGACCTCACCCATGAAGATCACACTGGCCGGAATCCTCATTCTCCTGACCGCCGTCCCGATGAGCGCGCAGTCGGCGCGCAGGCCGTGGGAGTGGACGCTCGAGGAGCGACTGGCGCTTCGAGCAAACTCGGTTGCGGCCCGCGAGCGAGTCCACGCGTCCCGCGATGCGCTCAAAGCAGAAACGAACCGCTCCAGCCAGGACGAAGTCGTCGACGTCATCACGGGAAAAACGCATCCGGAGCTCTTTCTCCCGCACGAGGTGTTCGACGAATTGATGCAGCTGGCTTTCCTGTCGAAGCCGAGAGTCAGCGATTCATTCAGACACGACATGGCGCCGATCGTCGCCGAGTATGGTCTGCCCTCGGACTTTTGGGAGCGGCTCCGCACACTCACGGCGATCTACATTGCCGATGCTCATCGCGCATACGACTTTCCGGCCAATCGAAAACCAGCGGCGCAGAGCACACAACGGGACAGAGAAGAGTTTGACCGCGAGTTCAACCGGAACTACGCGGTGTTATGCCGCAGCCGTGTCGACTCGCTGGCAAAGGCACGTCAGGAATTCGGCACTGAGCGATTTGACCGCTTCCTCTACGGTGCGATTGCGCGAAACATGTTCAGGACGTCGTTTAGCGCGGAGGATCCACAAATTCTGCGACGGTCCGAGGAGGGTTGCCGGTGAGGATCGCGCGGTTCATTACGCTCGCGCTTTTGATATCGCAACACGCGCAATCAACGCATTGATGCGCCAATCGCCGGTGAACACAGCGTGAGAGTGGCGCCTGCTACAGCACGCGCCTCGAAGCCTGGGCGTTCGGCGAGTTTGGCGGCCACATTGATGCCGCGAGCTGGGATGGGCCGGAAACAAAATGCGCGCCCAGGGCGTCCGGTCCTGTGGGAGATCCGCCTCCCGTCGAAGTGTGCGATCACTGCGACGGCGGCAGCATCTCGAGCGAACCTCTGATCCTCGATCTCAATGGCGATGGGATCTGGACGACCAGCAATCACGACGATCCGGTTTGGTTCGATTTGAACGGCAACGGTCTCGCTGAGCGTACTGCATGGACGCATCCGGACCACGAGGACGGATTTCTATACGTGGACTGGAACGGCAACAGGCAGATTGACGGCGGGACGGAACTCTTCGGCGACGCTACCCGCATGCCCGACGGCACGAAGGTTTCTCACGTGCTGAGAGCCTCATAACCGCTTGCTGAAGCGGGCGTTCTGTCGATCTCACGAGACACAGAAGTCTACGGCCCGGAACGCCACTACGGCGCCGATGAAAACGGCAATCTGCACTTTCTCCGGGGAAGCTATTCGAGCCGGAACGCGGGAACGGTCGAGCGGCGGGCGCTGCACGAGGTCTGGTTCATTGCAGAGCTGAAGTAGATGAGAGCAATGTGCGCGGCTGGCGCATGAAGTGCCAGCCGCGCGTCAATTCTCCGATCAATACAAATCATCGCGTGCTGCGATGTCATCGGCCGCGAGCGAGCGCGGAGCGGTGTTGCACGCGCTGACCGACGGATACATCGTCGCGCCCGAAACGGACGAGTGACCGATGCCGATCACGTGACCGACTTCGTGCGTCATGATCCCGTCGATGTCGTACTCGGCACTGCAACCGGATTCGCGCGACGAGTAGAGCTGCACCGACGTGTTCGTGTAGACGTCCGCGTCGTAGATCCGATCGTCGCCGGTCTGCGTGACGTAGTAACCGGTCAGCGTCGCCGCGAGGCACGAGCCGGTGCAAACCGCGCCGTTGTTGTTCAGCATGATCGTCGCCGGCGCGGTGCCACGCACCGCCGCGCTGCTGGTGGAACTGGAGCTGATGATGCCCCACGCGCGAATGGCGTTGACCGTCGCGGTCACACCGCCGTCGCCATCGGTGATCGTCGAGTTGCCGACGTTGTAGACGCGCACCGTCACCGGCGTCGTCGACCAGCGGCGGCGCGGCGAGAGCAGCGTGTACGCAAGCACCGGCTGCGCGGAGACGATCAGCACCATCAACGTGAATGCGAGGGAAAGAGTCTTCTTCTTCATGTTCGTCTCCTCTCTTTATTCGCGCGTCAGGACGGGAAGCGATTTGCCGGCGCGCGCGTCATCAATCATCTGCGAGAGCTCGTCGAGCGTGAGCGCGCCGCTGAGGTCCTCGACCGCGTCGCCGCGGACGTCGAGACGCTTGCCATCCGGGCGATTCAACCGGCCATCACCCTGACGAACGCTGTCCGGCACCACGACCTGCAGCACGCCGCGATGCTTCACCAGGTACTTGCCCTGATTGAACGACTGGATGCGCATCTCCGCGCTGCCGTCGGTCCACGGCGCGAGGAACAGCACCACGTCTTCGCCCTGGCGAAGCTCGGGGAAACCGATCGCTTCCATCGTGTAGCCGTCGACCGTGCCGCCCGCTTCGCGCACGACCAGCGTATCGGGTCCCGCGCTCTCGCCGAAGTAGCGATCGACGCGCAACGTTGCGTAGGTGTAGATCACCTCGTGCGCGTCGTCCCACGCACTCCAGGTGCTCGTCACCTCTGCGCGCACGACGTACTGCGACTCGCGCGCAACCTGATCGAACGGCATCTCCACGAACTGGGATGCGCTCAGCGGAAGGGACACCAGGAACAGAAGGGCCAAAAGGGAAAGGGTTCTGCGGTGCATTCGTTCCTCCTCGTCGATTTGACTGCGACCGCACCTCACTCCAATCGACAGGCCAGATACGGCCATCCTGACGGATGGATGTATAAATTGATGGCAGGGCGGAAGTTAGGAGAAGCGGATGGCCGTACGGATGGGAACGGCTGCGGGGTCAGTTTGGAAGCACGTGCATCGTGATTGACCCGGGGAGGGGGTCAATTGGTTGTCGGTTGTTGGTTGTCGGTTGTTGGTTGGCGGTAGTTGGTTGGCGGATGGCGGTTGGCGGTTGGCGGTTCTGTCGTCGCGAGCGTTCCGAGTTTCGCTCGT
>JBQCJC010000510.1:0-2582 GCA_051953135.1 Thermoanaerobaculia bacterium
CCCCCCCCCCCCCCCCCCACTACCGACTACCATCCTTCATGCACTTCTCAACCCTCTCCATTCACACCGGCAACGCCATCGATTCTG
This sequence comes from Thermoanaerobaculia bacterium, assembly GCA_051953135.1. GTDB lineage: Bacteria > Acidobacteriota > Thermoanaerobaculia > Gp7-AA8 > Gp7-AA8 > QHVT01. The sequence continues at coordinate 88 of JBQCJC010000510.1, forward strand.
AAACGGGCGCGATTGCGCCGACGATTCATCTCTCCACGACATTCGAGCGCACGATCGAGGGCGAGGCGTCGCAGGGGTTCAGCTACATCCGCGATGAGAATCCGACGCAGGATCGGTTGGAGGAAACGCTTGCGGCGATCGACAATGGTGAGGCGGCGCTGGTGTTTGGATCGGGGATGGCCGCGGGTGCGGCGTTGCTGCAGGCGGTGCCTCGCGGATCGCATGTGTTGCTTCCCAATGAGTGCTACTACGGCTATCGCGCGCTCGCGCAGTCGTACTTCGAGCGCTGGGGCCTGACGTGGGATGGGATCGCGATGGAAGATCTCGACGCGGTGCGCAGCGCGATGCGCGAGAACACGAACGTGATCTGGGCGGAGACGCCGTCGAATCCGCTGATGAAGGTTGTGGATCTTGCGGCGCTGGCGGCGATTGCTAAGGAACGCGGGGCATCGATGGTGGTGGATGGCACGTTCGCGACGCCGGCGTTGCAGCGGCCGCTCGATCTCGGCGCCGATGTTGTCCTGCACTCCACCACGAAGTACCTCGGCGGGCATTCCGATGTGCAGGGCGGCTCGCTCGCATTCAGGAAACGCGATGTGTGGTTCGATGAGACGCTGCACGTGCGCAAGCTCGTCGGCGGTGTTGGCTCGCCGTTCAATTCGTGGCTCGTGTTGCGCGGCATTCGTTCGCTCTCCGCGCGCATGCGCGTGCATTGCGAGAACGCGATGGCACTGGCGCGCTTTCTCGAATCGCATCCGCGCGTCGAGGCGGTGTTCTATCCCGGACTCGAGTCGCACGCGGGACATGCAATCGCGAAGAATCAGATGAGCGACTTCGGCGGAATGCTGTCGTTTCTCGTGCGCGGCACGCGCGAGGAAGCGCTCGCGATCACGAAGAAGACGAAGTTGTTTATCGCGGCCACGTCCCTCGGCGGCGTGGAGAGTCTGATCGAGCATCGCCATTCGAGCGAGGGCGCGGGAAGCAGGACGCCGGTGAATCTCCTGCGGATCTCGGTGGGGCTGGAGGATTCGCGCGACCTCATCGACGATCTGGCTGCAGCGCTGCAATAGAATCCGCGCATCATGGAGAAGAACTTCGAAATCCAGTGTCCGTGCTGCGATGCGACGCTCATCATCGATCGCATCAGTGGCGAGGTGCTCTTTCACAAGGCGAAAGAGAAGCCCGTGACGGGCTCGCTCGAATCGATGGTTGCGGGGCTCGAATCGCAAAAATCCGAGGCGGCGAAGCGGTTCGAGAAACAACTCGAGTCGCAGAAAGATCGGGCACGCATTCTGGAGGAGAAGTTTAAGGAAGCGCTGAAGCACGCCGAACAATCGGATGACAAGTACGTGAATCCGATGGACATGGATTAAGAGTGACGACTACGACAGAGCCCATTCTTCCCGAACACTTCGATCCCGATGCCGCCGCGCCTTCCGACAGCGGCATGTACGGGTTGCCATTCAGCGCGGAACACTCGCGCGTCGTGGTCGTGCCGGTGCCGTTCGAAGCGACGACGTCGTACGGCGGCGGTACGTCGAAAGGTCCGGCCGCCGTGTTCGAAGCATCGAAGCAGGTCGATCTCTTCGATCACGAGACCGGACGTCCGTATTCGCAGGGCATCGCGATGCTCGAGGTGCCGGAGCTCGTGGAGCGCTGGAACAACGAGGCGAAGAAGATCGCGGCGAAGGTGATCGAGCACGGCGGCGTGGTCGATGACGACACGGCGGAGGCCGCGGCGAAGGTCAACGCAATCAGCGAAGACGTGAATCAGTGGGTGTACGAGCAGACGTCCGCGCTGCTGCACGCTCGCAAGATGCCGGTCATCCTCGGCGGCGATCACTCGGTGCCGTTCGGCGCGATGCGCGCGTACGCGGAGCACTATCCCGGCTACGGCATTCTGCATCTCGACGCGCATGCGGATCTTCGCGATGCGTACGAAGGCTTCGTGTGGTCGCACGCGTCGATCTTCAACAACGTGATGCGCAAGATCGAGGGCGTCGCGAAGCTCGTGCAAGTCGGCGTGCGCGACCTCGGGCAAGCCGAGCGCGCAATGATCGACGAGTCGAACGGCCGCATTGTTTGCTTTTACGATTCCGATCTCGCGGCGAAGAAGGAAGATGGTGTGCCGTTCGCGAAGCTCGCGGACGAGATCGTCGCGCAGTTGCCGCGGGACGTGTATCTCTCGTGGGACATCGACGGACTCGATCCGACGCTTTGTCCCGGAACCGGTACGCCGGTGCCGGGTGGGTTGTCGTGGAACGAGGCGATCGGGCTGCTGCGTGCGATCAAGCGCGCGGGCAAGCGGATCATCGGTCTCGATCTGTGTGAAGTGTCGCCGGGCGAGACGGAGTGGGACGCGAATGTCGGCGCGCGCTTGCTGTACAAGATGATCGGCTACGCGTTGTTAACTCACTGATGGAGCGGCGGGCTCTCAGCCCGCCGGCTGTTCAGTATCGGCGGGCTCTCAGTCCGCCGGGTGTTCAGGAATCGGC
>JBQCJC010000511.1:0-2164 GCA_051953135.1 Thermoanaerobaculia bacterium
CAACTTCGAGTACCTCCACGATCCCGCCGCGCACGCGAATGCGCACGGTGCGATCGTATGCGTCGCGCACCCAGATGCGTGTGGAAGCATCGGTCGAATCGATCGAATCCACCGACGTCATCAGCGCCTCGGGCGTGTCGATGACTTCGCATTCGCCGTCGTCGGTAACGATGCGGATCGGAAATTCGGGCGACATCGACTAAACTATACGTCCCTCGCTGACGACTCAAACAAGCTCAGCACTCAATCTCTGAGGAGTTCTTCCATGTCCGGCCACAATAAATGGAGCACGATCAAGCACAAGAAGGGTGCGGCTGACGCGAAGCGCGGCAAGATTTTCACCCGCATCATCAAGGAAATGACGGTCGCGGCGCGCCTCGGCGGCGGCGACATCGACGGCAATCCTCGCCTGCGTTCGGCCGTGGCGGAAGCCAAGGCCAACAACATGCCGAAGGACAACATCGATCGCGCGATCAAGCGCGGTACCGGTGAGCTCGAAGGCGCAACGTACGAGGAAATCACGTACGAGGGTTACGGTCCGGGCGGCGTGGCGATCATCGTCGAGACGCTGACGGACAACACGAATCGCACTACGCCCGAGATCCGCCACATCTTCGAAAAGAACGGCGGCAACCTCGGCACCCCGGGCTCGGTCCGCTTCCAGTTCGAGAAGAAGGGCTACTTCGCGGTCGAGAAGAGCGCGGCGAGCGAAGACAAGCTGATGGAAGTCGCGCTCGAAGCAGGCGCCGATGACCTGCAGACCGACGACCCCGAAATCTTCGAGATCTACACCGCACCGGATGCCTTCGAAGGTGTACGCGCCGCGCTCGAAGCGGCAAAGATCCCGACGGTCGAAGCCAAGCTCGATCTCATCCCGTCGACATACGTTTCAGTCGATGAAACGAAATCGAAGGCGATCATGCGCCTCCTCGAAATGCTCGACGATCACGACGACTCGCAAGCCGTCTACTCGAACTTCGACATCCCCGCGGAGATGATGGAAACCGCGTAAGCGACACACTCTCGCATCGGAGCGCCGGCATCCAGCCGGCCGGATCGCCGGCATCCAGCCGGCGTTTTTTTTGAAACGACAATTATGGTTGTCGTTTCCTGAATTGAGTCTTGACGGCAGGGTGGCAGTATGGCGAAGTGTTGCATTCTAAGGAGCCGAGATGCGAAACACTCGCGGACTGTTGCTGGCTACCCTGGCGTTCGTCGCGTTCCTTCCCTCGAACACTGAAGCCGCGATCTGCCAGCAGGAACTCGTCATGGTCTCGCCGTCCGGTTGCACAGCGGTGTACTGCGATCTCGTCGGATCGATCACCGATCTGAATACCGGTCGGACGAAGTGCTACTACGACAATTGCGGTGTCGTCTACATCGAGAACTGCAAATGAAAACCGCCGGTCTTTTTTGTTCACTCTTCATCGCGTCGACGGTGCTCGCCGCACCTCTGAAGGTGATCATCCAAACTGAAGGCGCCGCATTGCCGGAAGGCACGATCTGTCGCGCGGATGTTCGTGCCGAGTACCGCATCGTGCAGCCGCGTCTTTCTCGCGATGATGCCGGCCGGTCCAAAGCCATCGACGACGACGCGATCACGTATCGCGCGATGGCAGCCGAGCCGCATGAATGGCGGTTTGTTGCGACAGAGAAGAATCGCGCGGGACGAACGGATTTCGCATTCACGTTGCCCGCGAATTTACCGCGCGCACAGCGTGCCGCGCGCGACGGCGTGTACCTCACCGTCAACTACTCCGTCACCGTGCCAGGCTTTCCGACGGTTGAACAGGAACAGACCTTTCCGATTCGCTTCGACGATGCAACGCAGCCGCTCACTCGGTGTCTGAAGTTCGAGCTGCTGCACGGTCAGTCGCTGGCGGTCGGAGTGCTGCAGTCTTGTCGCGACTCGTTTGCCAATCGCGGCACGCTCCTGCTCGCGAATTGAAATCTGGCCCGAGACGCGCTTTCCTTGTCGGCGTGTCGCGCGCTTTGCTCACCGATTTCTACCAACTCACCATGACCTACGCGTGGTGGCGCGCGGGGCGGCATCGCGATGAGGCGGTGTTTCATCTCTTCTTTCGCAAGAATCCGTTCGGCGGGGGATATGCGATCTGCGCTGGCCTTGACGAGGCGATCGCGTTTCTCGAACGGCTGCGATTCG
>JBQCJC010000512.1:0-10492 GCA_051953135.1 Thermoanaerobaculia bacterium
GATAAGCCCGGCATCCGGAGGATTGGGGGGGGTGTGGGTATACAGGCGGGCAATATAGGTGGCGCGGCGGACGCTCCGGCCGCGGGTCATTCATTATGCGGCGGGCTGAGCGCCCGCCGCTCCACGTTTCAATCCAGCGAGTGCGCGAAGTTCCCGATCACCGCGGGCTTGATGTTCCAGATATCGCGCGCGTACTCGGCGATCGTGCGATCCGAGGAGAACTTCCCCATCCTCGCGATGTTCAGCAGCGACTTGCGATTCCACGCTTTGCGATCGACGTACAACGCATCGACATCCTTCTGCCGCTCGCAATACGCCGGCAGATCCGCGAGATGCACGTACTCGTCGCGCGTCGATAACAGCTTCGCGACGATTGGCCGGAAGATGTCTTTGTCGCCGCGCGAGAAATGTCCGGCCGCGATCGAATCGACCACGCGTCGCATCCACTTGTGATCGTGCAGCCAGTGCTGCGGATCGTAGTGCGGCAACAGCGCCGCGACTTCGTGCGCTTCGAGTCCGAAGATGAAGATGTTCTCCGCGCCGACTTCATCGCGGATCTCGATGTTCGCGCCATCGAGCGTGCCGATCGTCAGCGCACCATTCAGCGCGAGCTTCATGTTGCCCGTGCCGCTCGCTTCTTTCCCCGCGGTCGAAATCTGTTCCGACAATTCCGCGGCGGGCATGATCAGCTCCGCGAGCGTGACGCGATAGTCCGGAAGAAAGACGACGCGCAGATGCTCGCGCGTACGCGGATCGGCGTTCACCACTTCCGCGATCGAGTGAATGAGTTTGATCACCAGCTTCGCGAACCAGTATCCCGGCGCGGCTTTGCCCGCGAAGATCACGGTGCGCGGCGCCTGCGGAATCACGCCGTCTTCAACGATCGACCAGTAGCGATGCACGACGTGCAGCGCGTTGAGCAACTGGCGTTTGTATTCGTGCAGACGCTTCACTTGCACGTCGAACATCGACAGCGGATCGATCGCGACGCCGGTGAGCAGTTTCGTCACGCGCGCGAGCGCGACTTTGTTGCGCCGCTTCACGCCTTCGAGCTTCTCGAGCAGCGACGCGTCATCGACGAACAACTCGAGCTCGCGCAGTCGATCGAGATGCGTCACCCACTCATCGCCGATCGTCTTCGTGATCAGCGCGGAGAGCGGACGATTCGCATGCAACAGCCAGCGACGCGGCGTCACGCCATTGGTCTTGTTGTTGAAGCGCTCGGGATAGAGCCGATAGAAATCCGGCGCGAGCGTCGTGGTGACGAGTTTCGAATGCAGTTCCGCAACGCCGTTCACCGAGTGGCTGCCGGCCATCGCGAGATTGGCCATGCGCACTTCGCCGTCCGCAACGATGGCAACGTGATGCTGCATGGCAATGTCGCCGGGGAAGCGTCGCTCGACGTCCGCGAGCAATCTGCGATTGATCTCGTGAATGATCTGCAGATGGCGCGGCAGAACTTTGTTCATCAGGTCGTACGACCATTTCTCCAGCGCCTCGGGCAGCAGCGTGTGATTCGTGTAGCCGCACGTCGCGACCGTAATCGCCCACGCTTCTTCCCACGGCATGCGCTCTTCGTCGACGAACATGCGCATCAACTCGGCGATGGTGAGCGAGGGATGCGTGTCGTTGAGTTGAATCGCGATCTTCGATGCAAATCCATCGAACGATTCGTGCGTCATGCGATAGCGCTTCATGAGATCGCGAATCGCACACGCGACGAGAAAGTACTCCTGCAACAGTCGCAACTCTTTGCCGGCCGCAACGACGTCGCTCGGATACAGAACTTTTGAAATCGATTCGCTGGTGATCTTCTCGTGCACGGCGCGGATGTAATCGCCGGCGTTGAAGATGCCGATGTCGAATTGATCGGACGATCGCGCGGAGAACAAGCGCAGCACGTTCACGGTGCGGCCGCCGTAGCCGACGATCGGCATGTCGTGCGGCACGCCGACGATCCATTTGAAGTCGACCCACTTGGGCGAATAGACGCCGCCTTCAGTGGTGTGCGCGATCTCGCCGTACACCGGAATGAGCACGGCTTCGTCGACGCGCTCGATGAGCCACGGCGATCCCGCATCGAGCCAGTGATCGGGATTCTCGTGCTGATAGCCGTTCACGAAGTTCTGTCGAAAGAGACCGAACTCGTAGTTGATGCCGTAGCCGAATCCGGGGAGATCGAGTGTCGCGAGTGAATCGAGGAAACACGCGGCGAGTCGTCCGAGTCCGCCGTTGCCGAGCGCGGCATCGGGCTCGAGCGATTGCAATTCTTCGAGATCGTCGCCGAGATCCTGCACGACGCTTTTGGCTTCGTCGTAGATGCCGAGGTTCGTGAGATTGTTCCCGAGGGCGCGGCCCATGAGGAACTCCATCGAGAGATAGTAGAGACGCTTCGCGTCCTGCTCGCGATAGCGGCGTTCGCTTTCGCGCATCGCATCGAGTGCGGCGCGGCGCACCGCAGCCGCCAGCGCGTGCAATCGCTCGCGCCGCGACGCCTCGGACCAGACGCGTCCTTTCGCAAAACGAAGATACGACTCGATGCCGTCGCGCAGATGGATGTGCGCGGTGCTGAAATGCGTAACCGGTTTCACAGTTCCTGATTCTAGTTCGGGTCGTGTCATCTCTCGTACCTGCTAACATCCGCGCCGTCCAATGACCATCTCGCTTCGGAAAGTCGCGTTGTGCGCGGGCGCGGCAGCTTTACTTCTCCTTCTTCCCGTCAGTGCAGATTTCACGCGCGACGTGCGCTTCACGTCGGCGATCGGTCTGCTGATGGCGCTGCTGTGGCTCACCGAGGCCGTGCCGATGGGACTCACGGCGCTGATTCCGCTCGTCGCCTTTCCGCTCGCCGGCGTTGCCAGCATCGAGAAAATTGCGGCGCCCTACGCGAATCAGGCCGTGTTTCTGTTCATGGGCGGCTTCCTCGTCGCCGCAACATTCGAGCGCTGGGGCCTGCATCGACGCATGGCCTTCTTCGCGTTGCGCACCGTCGGCACACAGCCGCGTCGCATCGTCTTCGCCGTGATTCTCGTGACGGCATTTCTCTCGATGTGGATCTCGAACACCGCGACAACGTTGATGATGACGCCGATCGCGGTGGCGATCGTGAGCGGCATGGGCAAAGACGAGCACACCGCCGAAGCAACGCTCCTCGGTGTTGCGTACGCCGCGTCGTTAGGCGGAATCGGAACGCCGATCGGCACGCCGACGAATCTCATCTTCTTCGGCGCGGTGCGTGAGCTCTTTCCGCACGCGAAGCCGATCACGTTCGCCGAGTGGATGGTATTCGGCGTCGCGTATCTGATCGTGCTCGTACCGGTGTGCTGGTTCATCGTCGTCACGACGTCGCGCGTGCCGAAAGGAAACGCGATTCCGCTCGAGCAACTCGGCGTCACGCATCCCGGCAAAATGTCGCGCGGTGAAAAGCTCGCGCTGCTGCTTTGCGCGACAACCGCGCTGCTGTGGATCTTCCGTGCCGACATCTCCCTCGGCGCCACGAAGATTCCGGGCTGGGCGAATCTCTTTCCGAACGCGAAGATGATCGGCGATGCGACGGTGGCGATCGCGATGGCGATGCTCGCGTTTCTGCTGCCGGGCACGAAGGAAAAGCGGTTGCTCGACTGGGAAGAGTTCAAACGCATCCCGTGGGATGTGCTGATTCTTTTCGGCGGCGGATTCGCGCTCGCGGATGCGCTCGAAGCCAGTGGCTTCTCGAAGTTCGCCGGTGCGCGATTGTCGTTCGTCGGCAACTGGCCGCCGGTGCTGATGATCATCACGATCTGCATCGTCGTGACGCTGTTGTCCGAAGTCGCATCGAACGTTGCGACGGCAACCGCGATGATGCCGATCGCCGCCGCACTCGCGACGTCGATTCACGTGCATCCTTACTTTTTGATGTTGCCCGCGGTGCTTGCGGCGTCATCGGGATTCATGCTGCCCGTGGCGACAGCGCCGAACACGATCGTGTATGGCACCGGCTTCGTGCGCGTGAAGGCGATGGCGCGCAGTGGAGTGCTGCTCGATCTCGCCGCGGCGATCGTGATCACGGCGTTGATGTTCACCGTGGCGCGCTGGGCGACTGGCGTGTTTTAGGAAGGATCCCGTGCCGCCTTCGCGGCACGGGATGAACACGGCTTATGGTTTCGGCGGATCGTCGGTCGTGACGTTCACCATGAACGACGCGGATTCGGTGTTGCCGACGGAATCCTTCGCGCTGCACTCGACGAAGTTCATGCCGATCGGGAAGAGCGAGCCCGTTTCCGGAACACACGACACCGCGACTTCTTTCGCATCGACTTCGTCGTACGCGCTGACGTCGTACTTCACGTACGTGCCCCTGTCCGATTCAGGACGAACCCAGATGTCGTCCGGAAGTTTGAAGACCGGAGGACCGTCGATCACGCTGATCGTGAACGAGTCGCTGACGCGTTCCTCCAGCGTCGACGCGGTGCACGTGACTTTCGTCGAGCCGGTCGCGAAGAATTCGCCCGACGCGGGGCTGCAATCGATCTTCGGCTCCGGATCGGTGCCGCCGCTCGCCGTCACCTCGAACTTCACGTAGTTGCCTTTCGGCGTGCGCGCGAACTCATACAGCGCTTCGGGCACGACGAGAAACAGCGGCAACGTGCGCGCGGCGCTGGTGACCGTGAACGGCAACGCATCCGTCGAGCCGTTCGGACCACGCACCGTCACTTTGTACGTACCGCTCTTGAGCAACACTTCCTGCGGTACCCATCCGATCGCGTACGTCGTTTCAGCGACGGATGCTTCGACCGCAAACGTTCCGGCGGGGCCGTCAAACACGAACGTGTCGCCGGGGTAACGGCCATTCGCCGTCACGAACCACTCGCCACTCTTCACCTGCACGCTGGCCGGATCGAGCGACGTCAATACTTGTCCATTTAGTGCGGTGGCCCCCCACATGAGGCAGACCGCAGCCAGGATCCTGCGCATTGTTCTCCTCCTCGATTTGGAAGGCTGCATTCTCGATGGAGGGACGGCAGCGCGGACGTGAGCGGGCGCACACTTCCTGAATGATTGAAGCCCGTCCGTTTCACTTTTTACGCAGGAATGACGTTGAGCGGTCGTTCATGCACCAATTGCGTAAAGCGAGGCCAGCCGCAATCGAAAAAAGTTACTCCGCGAGGAGATCATCGAGCTCGTCGCGCGTGAATTGCTTCACGAGACTCGGATCATCCGGACGCACGATCTCCGTTGCGAGCGCGCCCTTCTGCGCGATGAGCTGATCGATCTTCTCTTCGATCGTGCCTCGCGTGATGAGCTTGATGACCTGCACGCCTTTGTTCTGCCCGAGGCGATGAACGCGGTCCGTGGCTTGATCTTCGCGCGCCTGATTCCACCAGCGATCGTAGTGAATGACGACTGACGCGCTCGTGAGATCGATGCCGAGACCACCGGCGCGCAGACTCGCGGTGAAGACGCGGCAATCGGGATCTTCGTGAAAACGCCGGATCTCCGCGCCGCGCTCTTTCGTCGCACCCTTGATCGATGCGTAGCCGATGTCGTTGCGGAAGAGATGATCTTCGATCAAGGCGAGCATCGACAGATACTGGCTGAACACGACGACTTTCAATCCGCTCGTCATGCACTCGTCGAGCAGATCCGTGAACATCTCCCACTTGCCCGACGTCACATCCGCGCCGAACCCGCCACCCGCACTCGCGGGGTGATTGCAAATCTGCTTGAGGTAATTCAGCGCCGCGAAAATGTGCACGTACGAGATCGCACCGCCGGCGCGCAGTTGCGCACGCAACGGCTTCGCACGCGACTCCATCACGCGGCGATACAACGTGCGCTGTTCTGACGTGAGCTCGCAGTAACGCTTGTCGACGATCTTCGGCGGCAGCTGCGTGAGCACCTGCGCTTTCGTGCGGCGCAACACGAACGTGCGCACGAGACGCTGCAACATCATTCGATCGTCGACGTGCTTCGGCAGATAGCCGGGCACGACGAAATCGAGCAGCGCTTTCAATTCACCTTCGTGATTCTCAATCGGCGTACCGGTGAGACCGACGGCGATGCGCTTATCAATCGCGCGCAACGCGTGATGCGTCGCGGTGTCGGCGTTCTTGATCGTCTGCATCTCGTCGAGCACGACGAGATCGAACTTCTTGTCGCGGAACTGTTCGATGCGCGTGCGCACGAGTCCATACGTCGTGAGGGTGACGGACACGCCGGGCATGTAGCGCGCAAGCTTGTCTTTCCAGTGATCGACGAGCGACGTCGGGCAGACGATGAGAATCGACGCCGCTTCGTTCGCTGATTTCACCGCGCCGATGAGCGCGATGGCCTGGTGCGTTTTGCCGAGACCCATGTCGTCGCAGAGCAGGCCGCCAAATCCGTTCTGCTGCAGAAGCCACAGCCACTGATACCCGGTCTGCTGATACGCGTAGAGATCGAGTCCCAGCGCGAGCGGCGACGGGGCATCGCTGTCGGTTTGAATCTCATCGAAGAGATGAAAGATGCGCTCGCATGACTTGTCGCCTTTGAAGATGGCTTTGCCGCGCAGCGAGCCGCGAATGCGCAGCAGCTCGAGTTTCGTGACGAGGATCTGGCCGCGCGGTCCGATGGTTGCGTCATCGAGCCACGCGAATTGGGAGTCGGTGACGTCGATCCACAGGTTGCCGCGAATCAACGCGCGAATCCCGTCGCGACGCGCTTTCGCAATCTCCGATGCAGTGATCGGCTCGGCGCCGGTCTCGAACGTGATCTGCGCTTCGAGAAACTCTTTGTCCGTGGGCGCGAAGTCGAAGATCACTTCGCCTTCGAGCCGCACCGGTTGCGCGCTGCGCAGCGTGTCGGGTGCGAGGGTCGCGGGGAGTTTCGCGAGCTCGTCGCGATGCGTTTCGATGAACGCAAAGACTTCTTCCTCGGGCAACACGGTCTCGCGGTCGTACGGCACGCCTGCGCTCGCGCGCACTTCGAAGAGCAATCCCTGCGAGTGCGACGATTTCTCCGCGAACATCGGAGGCGCGGCCATCGGCGACGCGAAGCGTCCCCCGGCGAAGAAGAAGCGTCCGTACTTCGGCGTGAGCGCGCGATCGAGAACAACGCCGCCGCTGCCGAGAAGTACGGGCGAGAACCTCAGTGCCCGCGTGCGCGTGATCTCGATGCGCAGCGACGGCGTGAGTGATTGCGGTGCAATCTCGAAGCCGCTCGCGGTGACGATCTCCGGCGCGGCGTTGACGACGTGCTCGACCGCGGCCTCGGGCAGCGGCACGAGGTTCTCGCCGACGCGCAATGCGAAGTCGCGATCGCGCAACTCGAGTCGCGCTTCCGCGCCGTTCGCGCGCAGAAACATCTGTTTGCTCCAGCGATACCACGGCGATGCTTCGAACTGCAGTCGCGTCGATCCCGATCCGCGCTTGACCAGCGCCATTTCCTGATCGGTCATGACGTACTTGCGCAGCAGCACTTCACGCGGATCGCCGTCATCGGCGCTCATCTCGCGTCCGTCGCTGAACGATGCGAATGCAATCGCGCGCCACACGCTCGTATCGAATCGCTCCGCCGGCAGCGAGCCATCCTCGGCCGTAATCTTTTCGAGCAACACCGCCGCGTGACGGCAGAGATCGTCCGCGCGCATCCACGCGACGCATGTGCATCGCGACGACAACACGCGCGCTGCCTCCAGCACGACCACCGGCTGAAATGTGCGCCGCTCACTCTCCGTCACGTTCGCGGTGTACGCCGAACGAAAGAAGAGCGGCTCCGCAACGCGAAAACGCGTCGCGTGCATCTCGATGGTTTTGAGCGTGGAAGGAGAAAACGCAGAACGATAACGATCGGGGACGGGCATCGGGGACGGCGCATTGTACGCGAAGGGTTGAGGAACGCCGGCGTGCTCAGCCGCCGCGGACGGCGGCGCTCCGCAAAGCTTGCACTTCTTTCAACATCCCCAGCAATCTCCTCAGATCGCGACGATCCTCGCCATTCGATGGATCTTCATCGAGCAACTTTTGATAGATCGCCGCCGCTCGTTCGTACGTCGCCTCCGCCTCGCGATAACGACCGAGATGCCGGTATGCAGTCGCCTGCTCGCCGTACGCGAACGCGAGGTCGTGTTGCGCTTCGACATTCTTCGGATCGGCGGTCGCGAGTTGCGTGAGCATATCCAGTCCGCGCTGCGTTTCCGCGAGCGCGGACGCGCCGTCGTGCATGAAGTTGTACGCCGTCGCTTTCATGATGAACTGATCGGCCCAGTTGCGACGCGCCATTGCATCCGACGGATCGAGCTTCGAACGTTGTTCGAGCGCCTGCAGCGCGGCTTCGTGATGACGGAGCGCGAGTGGAAGATCGCGGTCCTGCGCGCCGGAGAGATAGCCGCCGAGGCGCTGGTGCGCGCGCGCGATCTGCTTCAGCGAGTCTTTGTTCCGCGGCACGCGCGACGCGATCGCCAGCGCGGACTCGTATGCCTGTCGCGCCGTGCAGTGCAGCAAGTGCGGCGGAATCGTTTTGGCGCCGATGTAGACGCAGTCGCCGATCGCGGTCCATGTTTGCGCGAGCGCGATGTCGCGCGCCGCGTCGCGCGGCAATGCCTCACGAATTGCACGCGCGGCTTCGTGGCGTTGCAGCGCCTGCGGCCAGTGCAATGCGCGCTGTTCGATGAGGCCGAGGCGATCGTTGGCATCCGCGAGCAACGCGCGCGCGGCAACATCATCAGGCTCGTCTTCGAACACCGCCGTCGCAAGCGACAGAGCTTTTTCGTAACTCACCTTCGCGCCGGCCGTGTCGCCGAGATTCGGCGAATACGGCAGACCCTGCACGTCGCCAATCTTCAGGTACGCGCCCGCGAGCTCCATCTGCAACGGACGGTTGTGCGCGGATTCTTTGCCAAGGCGATCGAGATAGCCGAGCGCGCGGCGCACGAGCAGCTCGCGCGCGGACGTCGATCCCGGCAACGGCGCGATCGCATCGTGCAACTCGAAGACGACGCTGCGCGCCAGCGATCGCACTTCGTCGAAGCGTTCTTCCGCAAGTCGCTTCTGCTGCAGCGTCACGACGAACGCGAGGATCGTCACGACCGCGATGACGATTCCCGCGCCGACGGAGAGTTTGTTGCGACGAAGGAACTTCTCGGTGCGATAGCCGAACGTCGCTCGACGCGCGTTGATCGGATGTCCGCTGAGATGACGGCGCACATCGTCCGCGAGCTTTTCGACGCTGCCGTAGCGGCGCGCGGGATCGACTTCCAGCGCCGCGAGGACGATGCCATCGAGATCGCCCTGCAGCGCGCGCGACTTCGCGAGCACACTCGGACGCGGCGGTTCGGAATCGGGCATGCGCGTGCTCGAATCGAATGGCTGCTGTCCCGTGAGCACTTCGAACAGGAGCAGGCCGAGTGAATAGACGTCGGTGGCCGTCGTGACCACGCGGCCGAGGAGTTGCTCGGGACTCGCGTACTCGGGCGTCATGATGCGCGTGCCGGCAGCCTCGGGACCGGTGTCCGGCGACGCCAGTCGCGCGATGCCGAAGTCGAGCAGCTTCGGCGTTCCGTCCGCGGTGACGAGCACGTTCGCGGGCTTGATGTCGCGATGAATGATCAGGCTCTGATGCGCGTATTGCACCGCGTTGCAGAGCTCGAGGAACAATCGCAGCTTCTCCGGAATCGTGCACTTCCGGCAGTACTCGTCGATCGGCGTTCCTTCCACGTACTCCATCACGAGATACGGAAGGCCGTCGTTCGTCGTACCGCCGTCGATCAGCCGCGCGATGTTCGGATGATCGAGCGCCGCAAGGATCTTTCGCTCTTTGCGAAAGCGCTGCACCAGCGCCTCGCCGCCGCGCACGAGTTTGATCGCGACGCGCTGTTCGAATTCTTCCGTGTCACGCGTGGCGAGAAACACCGTTCCCATGCCGCCGTGCCCGAGCTGCCGCACGATACGATACGGCCCGATCGTCGCGCCTTCGAGACGTTCGGCCTGATTCGCGTCGATGAGCTGCCACACGTTCTGGTCGAGAAACTCGCCCGGCTCATCGTGCGCGGTGAGCAGCGATTTCACTTCTTCGCGCACGTCGGTGTCGGCGCGCGCGAGCAATGCATCGCGCTCGTGCGCAGGCAATTCGCTCGCGCGATGAAAGAGCTCGCGAACCTCGTCCCAGAAGCCGGCTGTCATGATTGCTCCGGCTATTTTGCTCGATTATTTCGTGGACATGGCGCGCCGAAGCCACGCGCGCGCCATCGTCCATTCGCGACTCACGGTCGCGGCAGAGACGCCGATGACTTCCGCGGTCTCGTCGATCGTGAGTCCGGCGTAGAAGCGCAATTCGACGATCTTCGCCTGCTGCGGAAAGACTTTTTCGAGCGACTCGAGTGCGACGTCGAGCGCGACGACATCGAAGTTTTCTTCGGCCGGAACATCGAGCGCCGCGCCGATGGTGAGCGGATCCATCGCACCGCCGCGCTTCTCGCTTTTTCTGCGACGCGCGTGATCGACGAGGATGCGTCGCATGACCTGCGCGGCCACGGCGA
>JBQCJC010000513.1:0-8454 GCA_051953135.1 Thermoanaerobaculia bacterium
TGAACATGACAGTCGACCGCACCTGTCCCGGGCTCGAGATCGTACGTACGGCCGAGTTCCCACGACTCGGTGATGAAAATGCGTTCACCGGCGTTTGATACCAGACCGAATCCGAACGATGCACCCATGAGACGTTCGTTCGCTTGAAAAAAAATCCGGGCGCGAAAGCCGCGTCCGAATGAAAGCGCATCAAGAGAGTTCGTGCCGGTCTCGTCGAGGATCTCCAGCCCTGTGATCCGTGCGCGACCTTCGCCCTGCCGATCTGTGAAGGCACGAAGATCCATCACCGCAGAAGCGCCGCGCTTCGACAGATATCCTGCAAGCACTTCGCGCGTCGGACCCTGCAGCGTGACCTGACCGCGGCTCATCAGTACTGTCGTCGGGCACAACGCTTCGATCGAGCTCAGATTGTGACTCACGAAGATCACCGTGCGTCCGCTGCGAGCCACCTCGTTCATGCGTCCGAGACAGCGACGCTGAAAGTCGATGTCTCCGACGGCCAGCACTTCGTCGACGAGCAGAATCTCTGGCGTGAGATGGGCGGCAACTGCGAACGCGAGGCGGACGTACATGCCGCTGGAAAACCGCTTGACCGGAGTGTCGAGAAATTTTTCGATCTCGGAGAACGCGACGATCGCGTCGAAGTTTCGGCGGATTTCGTCACGGCTCATGCCGAGGATCGCCCCGTTGAGGAAGATATTTTCGCGACCGGTCAGCTCCGGATGAAATCCCGTGCCGACTTCGAGCAAGGACGCCACCCGGCCGTGAAGCAGGACACGGCCGCAGGTCGGCTCAGTGATCCGGCTCAAAATCTTGAGCAGCGTCGACTTCCCCGCTCCGTTGTGGCCGATCAGACCGACGGCTTCGCCTTGCGGGATATCGAGATCGACGTCTCGCAGGGCCCACACTTCCGCGCGCTCGGGATCCTGTGTTCGGCGTTTGAAGAAATCCGCGACGCGATCGCGCAATGTCGCGTAGTCTCTTCGTAGCTCGCCAATGCGGTAGCGCTTCGAGATGCTCTGAACCTGAATGCTTGACGTCGTCATCAAAGCTCGTCTGCGAATAGTCGTTCCATGCGACGGAAGAAATACGCGCCGCTGACGAAGAGGACAAGCGCGGCGAAAATCGACCAGGCGACAGGCGTCCATTCGAGCGTCGTGCCGAAAAGCGTGGCGCGGAACGCCTCGATGAGGCCCGTCGCTGGATTGAGAATAGCGGCCCAGCGCAATCGCTGCGGGACTGCGCTCAAGGGATAGACGACAGGCGCGATGTACATCGCGATCTGCAGCACCCACGGTACGAGGATGCGCACGTCCCGATATTCGACGTTCAGCGCGGCGATCCAGAATCCGGTACCGATCGCAAAGAGGCCGGCGAGCAGCACGACCACAGGCGCTGCAAGGATCGCGGCCGGAGGCATTACACCGTACCAGAACATCATTGGAATCAGCAGGATAGCCGCGAGCACGAAATCGACTGCGTCCGTCAATCCATTCGAGAGCGGAATGACGAGGCGAGGAAAGTAAACTTTCGAAATCAGATGCGATGCGCCGAGCAGGCTATTGCCGCTTCGCTGAATCGCTCCTGAAATGAAGTTCCAGAGAATTACGCCAGACAGCACGAAGAGCGGATAAGGCACGCCGGGCTTCGATTCCAGTCGGGCGATGCGATTGAAGAGCAGCGTGAAGATCAACATGCTGACGATCGGCTGCCCCATCACCCATGCCGCACCGAGCAGCGTCTGCCGGTAGCGAACTTTGAGATCGCGCCACGCGAAGATCAGCAGAAGGTCGCGATACGCCCAGATCTCGCCGAGGTTCAGGGAACGCCAGCCGCGCGTTGGCTGAATGACGAGCGTGCGGGTCGCGATCATCCGTTCAGTCTAACCGTGGCACCACTGGTCGGCCGTCACTGATTGGCAGCGGCGGCATCTCCGGCGCAACGATCGATCGCAATTGTTCGCGCAGTGCGTCGACGCTTGGAAACTCGGTGTGCAGCAGAGTCTGCAACGCCACGACGTCGGCGGCGCGGAGTCGCGGTTTCTTGTCGAGACACGCGTTCGTTTTGCAACGATTCGTGCAGTACTTGCGCGTTTTGCGCGTGCGCGGAAATGCGGCGCCGCAATGCAGGCAGGTTCCCATCACGCTCCTCCCCTTCGACTGAACCCGTTGATCAACGCTATCGGCGCGCATCGCTTGTGTGCGCGTGGGGACCACGCTGCATTCGAACTCACAATGGCGATGCGTTGACAAACACTGTAACGGGATTTGTGCATACGGTCAATGTGTTGACGAACGGCGCGGCGAGGATGGCGTATCATCCGCGCGGTCCGAGCCCTCGTGGCGGAATGGCAGACGCTGCGGACTTAAAATCCGCTTCCGCGTGAGCGGAGTGCCGGTTCGAGTCCGGCCGGGGGCACCACTCGGATATCATTCGTCGTCGCTCAAAAACCCGCCGGAGGTTCCAATGTCCACAACCGTCGAAATCAACCCGGGCGCACCGCTCACGGTGCTCTCCGAAGAAGAACAGATGTTTCAGCAGAGCGTGCGCGACTTCGCGATCGAAAAGATTCGCCCACTCGTGCACGAGATGGATCGTGACGCGAAGATGTCGAAGGATCTGATCCAGAGCTTCTTCGAGCTCGGGATCATGGGCATCGAAGTTCCGGACCAGTTCGGCGGCGCCGGCTCCACATTCTTCAACGCCGTTCTCGTTGTCGAAGAGCTCTCGCATGTCGATGCATCGTGCGGCGTGCTTGTCGACGTGCAGAACACGCTGGTCAACAACGCGATCATTCGCTGGGGCAGCGAAGATCAAAAATCGAAATACCTCTCGATGCTCGCCTCCGATACGGTCGGCGCGTACGCGCTCTCCGAAGCAGGTTCGGGCTCCGACGCGTTTGCGCTCGCGACGAAAGCCGAAGACAAAGGCGATCACTGGGTGCTCAACGGTCGCAAGCTGTGGATTACAAACGCGGCCGAGGCCGGTGTCTTCATCGTGTTCGCGAATGCGAATCCCGATGCCGGCTACAAAGGCATCACCGCGTTCCTCATCGAACGCGATTTCCCGGGCTTCTCCGTCGGCAAGAAAGAAGACAAGACCGGCATTCGCGCCTCTTCGACGTGCGAGTTGATCCTCGAAGATTGTGTCGTGCCGAAAGAAAACGTCGTCGGCGAAGTCGGCAAGGGCTACAAGATCGCGATCGAAACGCTGAACGAAGGCCGTATCGGAATTGGCGCGCAGATGCTCGGTGTCGCACGCGGCGCGCTCGAACACGCGATTGCGTATACGAAAGAACGCAAGCAGTTCAACACCCGCATCTCTGATTTTCAGGGAGTCCAGTTCCAAATCGCCCAGGCCGCAACCGAGCTCGAAGCCGCACGCCTCATGGTTTACAACGCCGCGCGCCTCAAAGACGCCGGCAAGCCATTCCTCCGCGAAGCCGCGATGGCCAAACTGTTCTCGTCACAGGTCGCCGAGAAGGTCACATCCCTCTCGGTACAGCTCTACGGCGGCAACGGCTACACGAAGGAGTACCCGGTCGAGAAGTACTGGCGCGATTCGAAGGTTGGCCAGATTTACGAGGGTACGAGCAACATGCAGTTGGCGACGATTGCAAAGACGATTTTGACGGATCGGTTGTAGGAACGACTCGGATCGGCTTTCCGGCATGGCGGCGAGCAATCTCGCCGCCTTCGTTTTTTACAGCCGGGACGATAACGGCGGGCTAAGAGCCCGCCGCTCCACTTACTTCACGAAGCCGCGCTCTCTCACCTTCCCCACGATCGCGCGCGCGTTGTTCTCCGCGCTCACATTCACGGCATCGATCGCGAGTTCCGGAGTTTCTGGCGCTTCATACGGATCGTCGATGCCGGTGAAGTTCTTGACTTTGCCGGCGCGCGCTTGTGCGTACATGCCTTTGACGTCGCGTGACTCGCAGACGTCCAGCGGGGCGTCGACGTGAATTTCGAAGAAGCGGTCGGCGCCGACCATCTGTCGCACCGCATCGCGAGTGGCGCGATACGGACTCACCGCGGCGCACACAACCGCGCCGCCGTGTCGCACGACTTCCGCGGCGACGAAGCCGATGCGCAGGATGTTGGTGTCGCGATCTTCTTTCGAAAAGCCGAGGCCTTTTGAGAGATGCGTACGCACGATGTCGCCGTCGAGTACCGTGACGTTACGCCCGCGCTCCATCAACAATCGCACGACCGACTCGCCGGTCGTCGACTTCCCCGCGCCGCTAAGACCCGTAAACCAGATGCAGAAGCCCTGGCGATCGCGCGGCGGGTAACTCTCCGCGAGAATCGCCGCGACTTCGCGTCGCGTAAACCATTCGGGAAGCGGAACACCTTTGCCGAGGTATTCGTCGCGCACCTGCGTGCCGGAGATCGAGCGTGTGATCGCGCCCTGCGGCACTTTCGAGCCGTCCTCGTATCGATCCTCGGCCGCGAGGTACACCAACTCGTGAAACGGCAGCGGCTTCACGCCGATCTCTTCGCTGTGCGCCGTGACGAGCTCCTGCGCGTCGTACGGACCATAAAACCCGCCGCCAGGACTCGCGTGATCGCGACCCACGATCAAATGATTCGCGCCGTAGTTGCGGCGAATGATCGCGTGCCACAGCGCCTCGCGCGGACCAGCCATGCGCATCGCGAGCGGCAACAGCGAAAGCACGACGCGATCGGCATCGAAGTAGTTTTCAGTCAGCGCCTTGTACGTGCGGACGCGTGTGTAGTGATCGACGTCGCCGGGCTTGGTCATGCCGACGACCGGATGCAACAGCAGAACGCCGTCGACCGACTCGCTCGCGCGACGCGTGAGCTCTTCGTGCGCGCGATGCATCGGGTTGCGCGTCTGGAACGCAACGACGTTCGTGCGTCCGCGATCTTCGAGCAAACGCCGCACTTCCGTGGGCGTGCGACGCAACTCCGCAAAATCAGGAGCGCTCGGCAGACGCAAAACGCGCAAGCGTCCCGATGCGTTGAGATCGCCCCAGCGATCCATCTCCGCGACCAGCGGATGCGTGCGGCTCGTCGTGCGAAACACATTCGCCGCGACTGCCTCGCGATCCCACTCGTACAGTTCCTCAATCGTCATCACCGCGAGAATCTCGTTGCGCGAGTTGCGCAGCGCGACGTCGGTGCCGAGGGACAAATTCGCGCCGCGATCGACGGGCAGCGTGATGGGAATCGGGAACAGCGTGCCGTTCGCGAGACGCATCTCCTGCACGACACGCTCGAAATCGGCGCGTGCCATGAAGCGATCGAGCGGCGAGAACGCGCCGGTCGCAAGCAATTCGAGATCATGCTGCGCCCGATCCGAAATCTGGATCGACGGCAGCGTCGCGGCGTAACGGAAGAGCTCGGGCGAGGAATCCAGCAGATCGACGAGCGATCCGCCGTACGGGGTGATCAATTGGGCCATGCGGCGCGCATGGTATCCGCCAACTACTTTTTCCGCTCCCCCAATCTCGCGTACAACGTCGACGGACTAATGTTGAGCGCACGCGCGGCTTTGCGCATGTTGCCGCCCGTCGCATCGACGGCGGCTTTGACGTAGCTCGCGATCATTTCGTCGAGCGGACGGATCTCCCACTCCTCAGTCGGCATTCCGCTCGACGACGTGGCGACCGTCGCTTGCGGCTCGAGCACGAGATCCTGGCTGCGAATCTCATCGCCGCTCAGCGTGATGAGCGCACGCTCGAGCACGTTTCGCAGCTCGCGCACGTTGCCCGGCCACGCGTAGGCCTCGAGTTTCTTCATCGCGTTCGTGCTGATCTTCGGCATCTGCCGTCCGGTCTCTTTCGCGAGCGGACGCATAATCTCCTGCACGAGAATCGGCAGATCGACCATGCGCTCGCGAAGCGGCGGCATGCGCAGGCGCACGACATTCAATCGATAGTAGAGATCGGCGCGGAATCGTCCGGCCTGTACCTCGGCGCCGAGGTCGCGATTCGTGGCGGCGAGGAGACGGAAGTCGGCGCGCAGATCGCGAATGCCGCCGACTCTGCGGAATCGTTTCTCTTCGAGCGCCTTGAGCAGTCGCGCCTGAATCGCGATCTCCATCTCGCCGATCTCATCGAGAAACAGCGTGCCGTCGCCGGCGATCTCGAACAATCCGGGCTTCGTGTTCGTCGCGTTCGTGAATGCGCCGCGTTCGTGACCGAAGAGCTCGGACTCGAGCAGTTCCTTCGACAAGCCTGCGCAGTTGAGATCGACGAACGGCGAGCGCGAGCGCGGTGAGCGATTGTGGATGAGGCGCGCCATCACGCCTTTGCCGGTGCCGGACTCACCTTCAATCAATACGGGCGACGGCGCACGCGCGATCTGCAAAAGGATGTCATTGAGATGTTCGATCGACGGAGAGATGCCCGGCAGGCGTTCCGGCCCCGCGGCGTCGGATCGCCGTAGGGCGATCAGCTCTCTCTGCGTCGCGAGCATGCGCGCGACCTGCTCCAGCGTCGCGACGAGTGTCTCGAAATCAAACGGCTTCTGAAGAAATGTCTCGGCCCCGAGCTTCATCGACTCGATGACGCCGTCGTGATTCCCCGCGCCGGACATCATGATCACGGCTGTGGTCTCGGAGTACATCTTCAATTGATGCAACAGTTCGATGCCTGAGGCGTCGGGCAGAACGACGTCCAGAAGCACGACATCCGGCGAGAAGTCGGTGAAGGTCGTGATGGCCTCACGGGCGGTGCTCGCGGTACGCACTTCCCAGTGTTCTTCGAGGAGCGCGGCGAGTCCGGAGGAGATCGCGGGGTCGTCGTCAACGATGAGAACGCGATTCTGCAGTGCTGTCATGGACGCACATCATACACGTGTTCGCATTTCGAACACTCACCTTTTGGCTCGTGTTCGGTGATTGTTTATTGTTTTCAATCACTTAGCGTGTTTTGGACAGTTGGTCTAGCTCTTGGACTATAGGAGGACAAGCAAACGCTGAAACGGAGAAAAGCAAATGTTCGTACTCGCCGCCGCCCTCACCCTCGGAATCAACATCGAACTCGACCTCGGCTCCCTCGTGCGTCATCACGATCGTCCCGCGCCGCAGGTCACCTGTGGGATCAAGACGGTTGGCTATCGCTTCAGCGGTCGCCCCGGCCAGCAGTTCCGTTACGCCGGTGAAACGTTCACCGTTCCGAACGAAGGCTGGATCGAACTCATTGCCGATGCTCGCCGCACAACCTATAGCTATGAAGGGCGCACGCTGCCCCTCGAAGTGTGGCCGCTTGATCAGTTCAGCTTCCGCCGCGTTCCGCTTCCGACCGAAGCCGAACCGAATCAGAACTAAGGAGAGACTCCCATGACCGCATTCATCGATCGCACTCTCTACGACATCCGCGGTGGCCGTCAGACCTGGCGCGTATTTGCGCTGCTCTGTGCGCCCGCCTTCGCCGCCGGCATCGTGGCCGGAATCATTCGCCTGGGGTGATCTCATGCATCGTACGAATCGAATCACGCTGATTGCACGCGAAGCGACGAAGCCCGACATCGACTGGAATTACTCGTCATGTGCCCGGATGCGCGTTGCCTTCGTTGACTCCGTCGCAGCACTCCGTTACGCGCTCGAGAGCGCCGTGTGTGACATCGGCCTCGATGTCGGACGCGTCGTCGTCGATCGCTCCGGCGGCTCCGACGACTTTCTCTCGCTCCTCACCGCGCTGCCGGCGGAGTTCACCGGCGACGTGCTGTATGTCCGCGACGACGGCACCGGCATTCTCAGCGCGACCGCGCGCGGTGGAGATCGCGTGCTCTACGCGCTCACGCCGTACGACGTTCGCTTCTATCTCGAGGCTCACGATCTCGTCACCGGCCGCACGGCTCTGAAGGTGTCGGCATGACGAACGCGCGCCGCGAATGCATTCTCCTGATCGACGACGATCGTGACGTCACGGATGCGTTGTCGATTTTGCTCGAGCGTGAAGGACGCACGACGATCATCTGCGCCGATCTCGAATCGGCCGAGCTTGCGCTGACCCACTACGCGGTCACGCATATCGTCACAGACGTGCAGTTCTCCGGGGCGTTCGGCTTCGAGGGATTGCACTCGCTGGCGCGCCTGCGCACGATTCGTCCGGAGTGCCGCACGATTCTCATGACCGGCTACGCGTCCGATGCACTCCGCGCCGCGGCGATGCAGCAAGGTGCCGCCGGCGTGCTGGCGAAGCCGTTCGAAATTCAGGAGCTCGAAGCGATTCTCGGCGAGCATCCGCACGATGAGAGTGAGTACGACATCGTGTCGGTTCCGCCGATCGACGAGATCCTGCGCGATGGGTTTCTCGAATCCGCGTTTCAGCCGATCGTGCAACTGACGCCGGGCACCCCGACGTTCGCGTTCGAAGCACTCACCCGCACGCAAGGCGCGTGGCGTCGCCGCCGGCCCGCCCCGGTGGTCGCTTACGCCCCCCCCCGCCCGCGGCGCCCCGCGCGCCACCGCGCCGCGCTGCCG
>JBQCJC010000514.1:0-20533 GCA_051953135.1 Thermoanaerobaculia bacterium
CGGGGGGTGGCTCGTGGCGCGACACACGAGCCTCGTGCCACCACCCGAGCCCCAGGCCCCTCGCTCCCGCTCGGGGTGACATGAAGTTCTGTCATCCCGAGCGTTGCGAGGGACCTTGGTGGGTGGTGGCGCGAAACACGAGCCTCGTACCCTCGCTCCCGCTCTCGTGATGTCATCCCGAGCGTAGCGAGGGACCTGGCCGCTCGGCCGTTTACTCCGCGAAGTCCTTCGCGCGTTGCCGCGTCAGCACCGTGAGAATCTCGCGTCGCAGCACATCGTCAGCCGCGTTCCGCTTCCAGCGCGCGCTGTAGTACTCCGCGAATGAATCGCGATATCGAATCCATGCGCGTTGCGTGTCGCGATAGAGCGCCTTCCAGTCGGAGTGTGAATACTCTTCTTCGATGTACATCGCGCGCTCGGCGAGGAAGTTCTTGTTCAGCAGATCATCCACGGTTTTGAGATCGGCAGCAGTGGCCGCGGGTGCGCGTTCGTTCGTGTAGAGGCTGAGCGATTCGACGTGCGACTTTGTCGCCGCGATCTCTGCTTCGATCGTGAGCGCGGCGTGCGCGGTGCCGCCGAGACTCTGTTCGCCGATGCGTTCGGTCTCGCGCTCGATGTATGCCTTCGCCGCGTCTTCGAGCGCGGTGAATTGCTTCTTCACGGTTGTCGTTTCGCGCAGCGCATTAACCGTTTCTTCGTACCGCGGCATCACGTCGGCGTACGTCTCGCTCGCGCAACGTCCCTGGCCGTAGCCGCTGGTGACGTGATCGCAGAAGCGCAACGGTTCATCGGTTTCGTCGTTGCGCATCCGCTGGAGGTGTTCCCACATCCCGTCGAATTCCGCGGGCGCGATCGAGGCGCGGCAGAGGAAGTATTCGGCGACGTCGTAATCACGCCCTACCTCATCCCCATTCGCAAACTCCTCGGCGAGATCGAGGGCACATTTGCACTCGTCGTATGCCTTCTGCGCTTCGGCGGACAACGTGAAGTGCTCGTACTTTTTGCAGACGATGTCGGAATCGAGAGTTGCAGCGAGAAGCAATGCGAGGAACATCGATCACCTTCCCAGCGCGTCTGCTCGTTGATTCGAAAGCTCGGTGACGATCTCCCGACGCAGCACATCGTTCGATGCGGCATCGCGCCATCGCTCGATGTAGTACGCAACGAAAGCGTCGCGATACGCGATCCATTTGCGCTGCGCATCGCGCGTTTGCGCGGGCCACTCTTTGAGCTCTTTGAAGGCTTCGACTTCCTTCATCTCCGCGCGATAGGCATCGTTGAGCACTGCATCCACGGCTTTCTCGTCATCGCTCGATGCAGACGTTGCGCGTTGGCGCGAGAACTGTTCGAGGCTTTCGACGAACTGCTTTTTTTGTTCGAGCTCGAACAACTGCGTCAGCGGCATTTGTCCGATGCCGCCCGTGAATGTCGTGCTGTAGCGCAGCGAATCGGCATCGAGAAATGTTTTCGCACGCAGGATGAGCGTGTCGATCGATTTCGACTTCGCGGCATTGCGTTGCGTTTCGATGCGCGCATCGAGCAGCGGCATCTCTTCGTTCCATCGCTCGTTCACGCAGTAGCGCCAGCCGTAGCCGAAGTCGCTGAATGCGCAGTAGCGCAGGGGTTCGTCCGTTTCGCCGTCGCGCAATTTCTGCAGGTGCCCAAGCATCCCCTGAAACTCTTCCTCGGCGAGTCCGCTCTGGCAGAGGTAATACTCGGCGGTATCGAGATCGCGCGCGATGCCATCGCCGTTTGCGAACTTCTCCGCGAGCTTCACGTTGCACATGCCGCTCTGGGGATCGCATTGGTTCGCGGCGACGACCTTCTCCGCGTTCGGCGGCAGCGCGTAACCGGAATCGAATTTGGCGCAGTAGTCGAATTGCGAGACGGTGGAGGCGAGAAGCAATGCGGCGGCGAACATGATCAGACCAGCACGATGTCGGCTGCGCTGATTGGGAGCACTTGTTCGCCGCTTCGCACGAGAGCGCGGCCATGCTCGTCGATGCCGGCCCATGTGCCTTCGATGGTGCGATCGCCGAGGACGCAGTGGATGTGATCGCCGGGCTTGTGGACCGAGAGCTTGCGCCACTCCTCGAGCACTTCATCGTGATCGAGCGTGCGCGCGAGGCGCTCGTCGACGTGCTCGATGAACGCGAGTGTCGCGGTGCCGATGCCATCGAACGGACCATTCACTGCTTCGCGAATCGTGATCGCATTCGGTCGCGACTCGTGCGGCGCGGGCTCGACGTTCACGCCGGCGCCGATCAGCAGATACACGCGATTGTCCTGCATGCGCGCTTCGATGAGAATGCCGGCGATCTTTCTGCCGCCGACGAGAATGTCGTTCGGCCATTTGATGCGCGCGTCGATCGAGAACGTCTCGCGAAGATACGTCGCGAGAATGTTCGCCATCGCGAGCGGCACCAGCGGCAACTCCTGCGCGGTGCGCGTGAGCAGGATCGTCGCGTAAATCCCTTTGCCCGCGGGAGACGACCAGCTGCGGTCATTGCGCCCGCGGCCCGCGAATTGTTCGCCCGCGATGATCATCGCCTGGGGCAGCGAGAGCTCGTTATCGATGCACTCGGTCACGACGCGTCGCGCGATCAGGTTCGTCGACGCGACGCGCGGAATGAGCGCGAGCGATTCGAGAACGCGAAGTCGCGGAACGATGGTGCGCGTATCGATCATGAGCTGCGGAGCGAACAGTCTAGCGTGCCGCTCACTGATTCTGTTGCAGCTTCTCCAATCGATCGCGCAGCTCCGCCTGTCGTGCCTGCGCGCCTGCGACGATGTTCGCCGGTGCATTGCGCAGGAACTGTTCGTTCGACAGCTTCGCTTCGAGACTGGCCAGCTCCGCTTTGCTCTTCTCGATCTCGCGACGTGTACGCTCGAGCTGTTCCGCCGAGATTTCTTTCTCGGGGAACTCGATCGCGATGTGCACGCCTTCGACGACGTCCTTGTGCGTGCCCGCGGGCGGCTCGCCGCCGACGCTCACGTCGGTGAGTCGCGCGAGCTCCACGAGCAGATACGCACTGTCGTTGAAGAACGCGGCTTCGCGTTCGTCGACGCCGCTGATGAAGAGACGGAAGCGATCCTTCGGTGTGAAGCCGCGTTCCGCGCGCACGTTGCGCACGGTCGTGATGATCGCTTTCACCGCGCTCATCAAACGCTCTGCCTCGGGATCCTCGAGCACGTCGTCGCCCATCGGATACGGCGCAATCATGATCGACGGCTCCACGCCGCCGAGCTTCTGCCAGATCTCTTCGGTAACGAACGGCATGAACGGATGCAGGAGTCGCAGCGAGCCGTCGAGCACTTCGAGCAGCACGCGCTTGGCGAGCTTGCGATCGTCGTCGGAGCCGTGCTTGCCGAGGAGCACCGGCTTCGCCATCTCGATGTACCAGTCACAGAACTCGTGCCAGAAGAATTTGTAGAGCGCCGTCGACGCCTCGTCGTAGCGGAAGAGCGAGAGCTGCTTGTTCACTTCCGCGGTGGTGCTGTTGAGACGCGAGAGAATCCAACGCTCGACCGTGTGCAGGTTTTCGCGCTCGATCGGGCCTGCGTCTTTCAGCTCGACGTCGATATGCATCATCGCAAAGCGCGATGCGTTCCAGATCTTGTTCACGAACGCGGAGTAGCCCGCGATGCGCGACTTGCCGAGCGGGATGTCGCGGCCCGAGCAGCTCACCGCGAGCGTGAAGCGCAGCGCATCCGCGCCGACTTCCTTCACGACGTCGAGCGGGTCAATGACGTTTCCTTTCGTCTTCGACATCTTCTGTCCCTGCTCGTCGCGCACGAGACCATTCAGGAACACCTGCGAGAACGGCGCTTCGCCGGTGAAGCGCAGACCGAACATGATCATGCGCGCCACCCAGAAGAAGAGGATGTCGAAGCCGGTGATGAGCGTGTCGGTCGGATAGAACGTGCGGTAGTCGGGTGTGTCGTCCGGCCAGCCGAGCGTTGAGAACGGCCAGAGTCCGGACGAGAACCAGGTGTCGAGCACGTCGTTCGACTGCGTTACCGGCGCATTGCACTGCGGGCAGTGCGTCGGATCGTCCATCGTCACGGTGGTGTGGCCGTTCGCGCAATGGAACGCGGGGATGCGATGGCCCCACCAGAGCTGGCGCGAGATCGTCCAGTCGTGGATGTTCTGCATCCAGTTGAAGTACGTCGATTCCCACGTCTGCGGAAAGATCTTGATCGTGCCGTTGCGCACCGCTTCGATCGCAGGTTTCGCGAGCGGCTCGATTCTCACGAACCACTGCAGCGACACCATCGGCTCGATGATCGTTCCGCACTTGCCGTGCGTGCCGATGTTGTTGACGTGCTCTTCGATCTTCACGAGGAAGCCGTCGTCGCGCAGACGCTCGACGACTTTGTTGCGCGCTTCGAAGCGATCGAGTCCTTCGAATTCCGCGCCGGCTTCGGCGGTCATGCGGCCGTCTTCGCCGATGACTTTCACGTGCGGCAGGTCGTGACGCTTGCCGGTCTCGTAGTCGTTGCGATCGTGCGCGGGCGTGACTTTCACGACGCCGGTACCGAACTCGGGATCGACGAGAATCGCGTCGCCGATGATCGGGATGCGGCGATTCACGATCGGCAGAATTGCGAACTTGCCGATGAGATCTTTGTAGCGTTCATCATCGGGATGCACAGCCACCGCGGTGTCGCCGAGCATCGTCTCCGGACGTGTCGTCGCGACGGTCAGGCGGCGATCGGTGCCTTCCACCGGATACGCGATGTGCCAGAGCTTCGATTGCTTTTCATCGAACTCGACTTCGACGTCGGAGATCGCTGTGCGGCAGTGCGGGCACCAGTTCACCATGGCGACGCCGCGATAAATGAGGTCGTCTTCGTAGAGTTTCACGAAGACGTAGCGCACGGCGCGCGAGAGTCCTTCATCGAGGGTGAAACGCGCGCGCGTCCAGTCGCAGGAGGCGCCGAGGCGTGTGAGCTGGTCTTTGATCTCGTTGGCGTGGCGTTCCTTCCACTCCCACACGTATTCGAGAAACTTCTCGCGTCCAATCTCGAGTCGCTGAAAGCCCTGATTCGCAAGGTTTCGCTCGACGATCATCTGCGTTGCGATGCCGGCGTGATCGGTGCCGGGCAGCCAGAGAGTGTTGAAGCCGGACATGCGCTTCCAGCGGACGATGATGTCCTGGAGCGTGTTGACGAGCGCGTGGCCGATGTGCAGGCGCCCGGTGACGTTCGGCGGGGGGATGACGATGGAGAATTTCGGGCGCTCGGGATCCGCGACCGGCGTGAAGTAGCCTTCGTCTTCCCACTTCTTGTACAGGCGCTCCTCGAAGGAGGCGGGCTCGTAGCGTTTTGCGAGTTCTTCTTTCATGGCAAAGCGGGCCATTATAGAGGGGGTGGCACGGCCGCCAGCGCTGGTTGCTTCGCTGAGGCACGTCAGTGCATTCGCCTGCGTGTGGGGCGTGCGAGGCACGTGTCTCGTTCCGCCACCCGAGCTCCAGATCCCTCGCTCACGCTCGGGATGACACGCTACCGCCCAGATACACCAAGAGCCGGCCCACGCGACCGGCTCTTGGTGTTTTTCGGATCAGGAGGAGAGTAGGAGATCTGGGTTCGTTCGTTCGTGCCCTTCACTGAGTCAGACGGCGCGGCTCGGAAAAGGTTTCGGCGTTTCGCGCGAATCGGATTCGTCAACCGATTCGTGACCGCGCGGCGACGCGGCGCGGGTCGGACTCGACACCTTTTTGCAGTCCGGCGAACGCGATCATGGCCGCGTTGTCCGTGCAGTACTTCTTCTCCGGCACGCGCACGATCACTCCGCGTTTCTCGCCCCACGCGAGGATGCGCTCGCGCAGCACGCCATTCGCGGCGACGCCGCCCGCCATCGCGAGCTCGGTCGGCTTCGGCGAATCGATGGAGTCCCATACAGTTTCGATGCGATCGAAAAGCTGTGCGAAGAGGGCGTCCTGAAACGTCGCACAGAAATCAGCGAGCGCGGCGGTATCGCTGTCGATCCGGATGTCGTGCTCGCGCGCGAGACGAATGGCGCCGGCTTTGATGCCGCTGTACGAGAAATCGATCGAGTCATCGTTGAAACGCGGAATCGGAAACGGGAACCGCTTCGGATCCGAGGTTCCCTGTCGCGCGTGCTTCTCGATTTGCGGACCGCCGGGATACGGCAGCCCGATGAACTTCGCAACTTTGTCGAACGTCTCACCGATGGCGTCATCGCGCGTGCGATTGATCTGCCGCACGTTGCTGCCACGCACGTCGTAGAGCGCGGAGTGACCTCCGGAGATCACGAGCGATAGAAAGCGCGAAGGAAGCGGAGTCGCAGGACCGTCCTTCTGCAGGTACGGCGAGTAGATGTGTCCTTCGAGATGGTTCACCGGAACGATGGGGATGCCGAGTCCGTACGCGAGTCCCTGCGCGCCAGCCACGCCGACAAGCAGCGCGCCGATGAGACCGGGACCGGACGTCACGGCGATTGACTCCACGTCACCCCAATGCGCACTCGCGGAGTCGAGCGCTTTCTCGACGAGCGGGAACAGGTGCTGCAGATGTTCGCGTGACGCGATCTCCGGCACGACGCCGCCGAACGGCTGATGGCGCTCGATCTGCGATGCGATGAGATTTGCCTTCACGCTGCCATCGCGCTCGAGCAGGGATACCGACGTTTCGTCGCAGGAGGTTTCGATTCCGAGGATCATGCGGCGAAGAACAGTAGCAGGAGTGTGGGCGCTTCCGCGTACGGCATCGCCTCACAGCACGAATGAATCGCGGCGGTGCTTTAATCAATGTCATGCGAATCGTGATTGCCGGCGGTAGCGGATTCATCGGCGAGCCTCTCGTGCGTCGTCTGGTCGAGCGCGGAGATGACGTCGCGGTGCTGAGTCGCAATCCCGCGAACGTGCGCGCAGGTCGTGGCGTGCAGTGGGATGGAAAGACGCAGGGCGTGTGGTCCGGCGAAGTCGCGAACGCCGATGTCGTCGTGAATCTCGCCGGCGAGAACGTCGGTGATGGTCGATGGACGGACGAGCGCAAGAAGAAACTCGTTGCCAGCCGGCTCGATGCGACGAACGCCGTGATCGAAGCGATGCGCCGCGCGACCAAGAAACCGCGTGCGCTGGTGAATGCATCGGCGATCGGCTACTACGGTGTGCGCGGTGACGAGGAACTCGATGAACAGGGCTCGCGCGGCGGAGGATTTCTCGCGGAGCTGGTGGAAAAGTGGGAGACGACCGCGCGCATCGCGGAGCCGATCACGCGCGTGGCGCTGCTGCGATTCGGCGTCGTGCTCTCGGCAGATGGTGGTGCGTTGAAGAAGATGCTGCTGCCGTTCAAGCTCGGCGTCGGTGGTCCGATCGGCAACGGCAATCAATGGATGTCGTGGGTCGATCGCGATGACGCCGTGCGTTTCACGATGTGGGCGATCGACAACGACCACGCGCGCGGCGTGTACAACGTCACCGCGCCGCATCCCGTTCGCAATCGCGAGTTCACGCGCGCGCTTGGTCGCGCGCTGCATCGTCCCGCGTTCATGCCTCTTCCTGCATTCGCGCTGCGCATCCTCTTCGGCGAAATGGCAAACGAAGTGCTCCTCGGCGGCCAGCGCGCGATTCCGCGTCGCGCGCAGAAAGACGGTTTCGCATTCGATGTGACGTCGCTCGAGGAATCGTTCGCGCGCCATCTGTGACTCAGGCGTAACCGAACGTTGCACTGACTTCGGAATTCGACCGAACGCGCGTTCGGTTTGCGAGCGGTGCAAAGAGCCGGCGTCCGCCATTCCCCCATCGGAAGCCGAGCTACCAGAGCCGAATTCGCGGCACGCCCTCCTTCGCGATCTGTAGTTTCGTCGCAGCCGATCAGGATCATCAAAGGAGCTCATTCATGTCTTTCAACCGTCTCATCGCCGGTCTGGCGTTGCTGCTTCTGCTCGCTCCTCTGAGCGCATTTGCAGCCGTCACCGGCAATCTCTTCGGAGTCGTCACGGATGATTCCGGAGCCGTACTTCCGGGCGTTACCGTTACGGTTCGCAGCCCGCAGTTGCAGGGGACGCGCGACACCGTTACGAATGCGCAGGGCGAGTACAACCTGCAGTTGCTGCCTCCGGGCACGTACAGCGTTGAGTTCACGCTCGAGGGTTTGAAGCCGGTCACGCGCGAAGGCGTGCAGGTGCAGCTCGATCAGACCACGAAGATCAACGCTACGTTGTCGATGGGCGCGGTCACCGAAGCGATCACCGTCACGGCTGATGCGGTCGTCGTCGATCCCACGCAGACGACGGTGCAGCAGAACTTCAGCACGGAGCATCTCGAATACGCGTCGATCGGCTCGGCCGGTCGTTCGTATCAGAGCGTCGTACAGCAGGCTCCCGGCGTTGCCGGCGGCGCGAACCCGCAGGTCATGGGCGCGAACCTCGGGCAGAACAACTTCATGCTCGACGGCGTGAACACGACCGATCCGGTCACGCACACATTCGGCTCCAACCTGCCGTTCGATGCGATTCAGGAAGTCTCGATTCAGACGCTCGGCAAAGACGCCGAGTATGGCCGCGCGGTTGGTGGCGTCATCAACGTCGTCACGAAGACCGGCGGTAACGTTTTCTCCGGTTCGGCGGACCTTCGCTACACCGGCAACGATCTCGCCGAGAACGGCGATCACACGCAGCTTCGCGATCAGGACTACGAAGAGATCCGTCCGTCGGTGACGTTCGGTGGTCCGATCAAGCGCGACAAGATCTGGTTCTTCGCCTCGGCGCAGCGCCCGGACACCACGCGCATCAACGCGCCGATCGAAGGCTCAGGCTTCACTCCGGGCGGCCGCACGTTCGAAGGTCTCGACACGCTCGCAAAGATCACGGCGGCGATCGGCGAAGGCAACACGCTTTCGCTGCGCTACACGGACAACCAGGCGGACATCGAGAACTCGGAGAACAGCGCGTACTACTCACCGGAAGCGGACAGCTTCCAGACGCAGCGCTCCACGATCTGGAACGTCGGTTACGACGCGACGCTGAGCAACACCTGGCTCGCGAGCGCGCAGGTTGGCTATCGCACCGGTTCGCTCGAAACGCGTCCGATGAGCGGCAGCGCGACCGGCAGCGCGGTCATCGATCTGCGCACCGGAATCCAGACCGGAAACTACGACAACTGGCAGTACTCCGATCGCGATCGCGTCGAGCTTGTCGCGTCGACTACGTACTTCGTCGACAGCTTCTACGGCTCGCACACGTTGAAAGCCGGCACGAACATCGATCGCTCTGAGTTCCTGAGCTCGAACAACGTCACCGGTACTGCTCCGGCGGGACTCTGCGGTCCGGCCGCGCATCTGCCGGCTGGCGCGCAGTGCGGCGCGGTGTACTCCACGCTCGATGGCGCGCCGTACTACGTGACGATTTCCACGCTCACGCCGGAAGAGACGTACAAGAGCAACCTCTCCGCGTTCTACGTGCAGGACGAATGGCACCCGGTCTCCGCGGTGACCGCGCGTCTTGGACTGCGCTACGAGAGGGTGAGCTTCGACGTACCCGGTCGCGACGATGTACCGGAGCTGAGCAAGCTTCAGCCGCGTATCGGACTCGCGTGGGACATGTTCAATGACGCCTCGACCGTGCTGCACGGCTTCTGGGGCCAGGTCATGGACGACAACGGTCTTACGCTGGCCAGCTTTGGCAGCACGATCGGATCGGTCTCCACGCTCATGCTCTACAACAACGCTACCGGTGCGTATGACCGCTATTACACGACGTACGGCGGTGCGAGCGGCAACACCTACGATCCGAATCTGAAGGCGACGTACTCGAACGAAGCCAACATCGGCATCACGCGTCGTATCGGCTCGCGCAACAGCGTCGACCTCACGGCAGTGTGGCGCGACACGAAGAACCTCTTCGAAGACACGTGCTTCGATCAGGCGGATTGCACGTACTACTGGCTGACGAACTCGCCGGCCGGTGAAGACGACATTCTGAAGAGCAAGTACACGGGCGTCATCGCTCGTCTCGAATCGCGTCCGTTCGACTGGCTGCAGGGCCTCGTGAGCTACACGTGGTCGAAGTCGCAGGGCTCGGTCGGATACACGCAGAACGCGGGTGCGGACTTCGACGTCTACCCCGATCACTTCGTCAATCGCTACGGCTATCTCGATGACGACGCGCGTCATCGCGTGAAGGCAAGCGGTTTCGTGCGCGCGCCGTTCGGCACGACGTTCGGCATCGACTACACGTGGGACAGCGGCCAGGCGTATTCGGTCACTGCCTCGACGCCTCCGACCTCGGGCTACGGCACGCTGTACGTCGAGCCGCGCGGCTCGAAGCGTCTGCCGGATTTCCAGCAGCTCGACCTGCAGGTGCAGCACGACTTCAACATCGGGCGTTATCGTCCGAGCCTGATCGCGGCGGTCTACAACGTTCTCGGCACCGAGATCGTCACGAGCCGCACCGGCAGCATCGGCGAATACGCCGAGTGCGATGGAACGACGAATTGCGTTGCAAACCCGCTCGCGGGTGTTGCAGGTGAACCGGCGCAGCTCGCGGTGAGCAGCAGCTTTGGTCAGGCGACCAGCTGGCAGGCGCCGCGCCGCTACGAGCTCGGCGTTCGCTTCTCGTTATAACAGCAGTACGAGGTATCAACACGACGGGCAGGCCGTTTGGCCTGCCCGTACTTTTTGTGAGTGAGACTCGGAGGACGAAGTGTCCTTGCGGTCTGCCTGAGTGTTGAGAGACTCGGAGGACGGGTCATTGTGACCCGCCCTCCGGTCCGTTCTGTCGACGTCGCGGGGCCGCGAGGTCGGCGCCGCCCGGGTCCTGCCTCCGGCCGGCGACTTCTTTGGGGGTCGTCGTCGCGGGGTGAGCGCGCGAGACTTCAGTTGTTGGAGTTGAGCAGCTTCCAGTCGCGTTCCTTGCTGTCCTCGCGAAGGAATGCGGGCCGGCGTTCGGCGATCGTCGTGTTCAGATCCGACGCCGTCTCCACCATCAGGCGGAACTTGCCGACCATCGTGCGCTGCACCTGTTTCGGCAGCACGCGAAGATCGTCGAACAGACGCTGCGTTGCGTACTCGTCTTCATCGAGCTCCCACGGCGCGATCTCGCGTTCCACCGAACCGCCGAAGAATTCGGCTTCGGTCAAACCGTAGACGCCGAGGAGACGCTTGAGCTGAGCGAGCTTGAGAGATCCGATTCGCTGTCCTGTTTCGAAAGAACTGATCGTTTTCTCTCCCACACCGGAGAGGCGGGCAACATCTTTCTGGCTCAGCCCGCGGAGCCTGCGGATTTCACGAAGTTTCAGTACGAGATCCATGGCTTCCTCACCTTGCTTCTCTCACACAACGATTGAAGAGAACTGCGTTTGAACACACACACGAGAGCCGATAGTTAGAAACGACGCATCAAGCCGACTACGACGCCTTGCACGGCGACGTCGCGCGCCGCGGCGTAAATCGGGGACATGAACGAGTTCGCGGGCTGCAGCCGGACGCGTTCTCCTTCGCGATACAACCTCTTGAGCGTTACTTCACCATTGACATTGGCAACCACCATCTCGCCGTTGTCCGCGCGCTCACGGCGGGCGATGATCACCAGGTCTCCGTCGAGAATGCCGTCGTCCATCATCGAGTCCCCGCGCACCTTCAGCACGTAGTTGTCGCCACGCGACGTGAGGTGCTCGGGAACGGTGATGGTCTCGTCGCCGACTTCCACATCGAGTGGCCGGCCGGCGGCGATGTAACCGAAGAGGGGGAGGTCTTTGGCGGATGCGGATGACCGCAATTCCGGCCGCGAGTCCTGAAGCGGTGCGCCGGCGAGAGCTGCCGGTGGATCGACTACCTCGACGCCGCGCTTCTGGTTCCAGTCTCTGCGAATCAACCCTTTCTTCTGGAGCAGCGACAGGTGCTTGTAGACCGTGCCGTAAGAAGAGAAGCCGAAGTGATCGCAGATTTCCCGGTGCGTCGGCGCGACTCCGCGTTCCTTCTGGAATTCGCGAATGAAGTTCAGGATGTCTCGCTGTCGTTCCGTCAGATATCTCATTCCGCCCTCGTGGAACGTAATATGGGCGGTAATGTGGCGAAAGTCAAGCGTAAGTAGCGGGAACAGGGCGTAATTTTTTTTAACGAGGCGTAAAGACGAAAACGCCGCGCAGTCGCGCGGCGTTTTCTCAACTCGCGAGACGTTAGATCAAAACCACGGCTCGTCCGCGGTGGGTCCGTAGATCGACGGGAGTGTTCCACCAGCCATACGCACATAGACGGAGAACTGGCCGCGGTGATGGATTTCGTCGTGGAGGAGGAACCAGATCCAGTCGAGGCGCGTGAGCTCGCCCATCGTCTTGGGCGCGACGAAGAAGTGCACGATGCCGTGGAGTTCTTCATCCGAAGCTGCCGCGATCAGCGCGCGGTATTCGCCGTTTGCTTTCTCCAGCGCAGTGAGAATCTCATCCCATGATTCAGGCGCTGCCGGCGGTTTCGATCCCGCGGCTAAGCCCTTTGCGAGCTCGTCGCGCCATACGCGCATGCCGAGGCCGCGCTCGAGGACGAAAGTCCATCCGAGTTGGTGCGCGGTCTTCGATTTCTCCGAAGGTTTGAGATCGAGCTTGTCGGTTGGATAGGCGCGCAGCACGCGCATGGTGGTCGCGAATTCGCGATCGAGAGTCTCGAGGAACGTCTGCTTCGCATTCGACATGAAATCGCCTCCGTCGTGAACGATATAAAAGAAAAAGGCCAGCCGGAGTGGCTGGCCTTTGCAAATTCGATGAAGAAGAATTAGTCGAGCTTGATCGCCTTCTTGGTCTTCTCGCGGCGTGCGCCTTCCTTCTGCTGATACTCCGCCATGCAGTCGCCCTTGTCGACCATCGCGCAGCTCAGGTAGTCGGAGATTTCCATGATGACCGCGCGGATCGCCTTGCCGGTCGGGGTCTTCTCATACTTCGAGAGGTTGCCGCCGAAGCCGCCGCGATAGACGCCCAGCGCGAGGCCGCCGCTGCTCGCACGCGCTTCAACCGTACGCGTGAACTCGATCTCGCCCGTGGTCGTGTCGATGACGCGGAGGTCGACCGCCA
Organism: Thermoanaerobaculia bacterium; assembly: GCA_051953135.1. GTDB lineage: Bacteria > Acidobacteriota > Thermoanaerobaculia > Gp7-AA8 > Gp7-AA8 > QHVT01. Next base: position 13,029 of record JBQCJC010000514.1, read on the forward strand.
TGTATGCGTCTTCCTTCTTGCCGCCGACGCTGATGCCGCGGAAGCTGAGGCCACCGCCGGTGCCCTTCACGTCGGTTTCGAACGCGGTGAGCGTTGCCACGACGATGTACTGCGCGCCGGTGAGCTTGCCGATCTTCGCGCCGGTCTTCTTGCTGACGCGACCGGAGTCCGCGAGATCCTGTTCGTCGAGAACCGCATCGAGCTTGTCGCGCTCGACCATCTTGAACTTGCCGGTGCCGGCGAGCTCGTTCGTGAGCATGCCCGCGAGGTCGCTGCCGACGCCGCCGTTCCACCATGCCGCCGAAGTGTCGTTACGGAACTCGTTCACCGCCAGGACCGGTTTACCGGCCGCGCTCGCGACGCTGGCGATGAAGAGCAGAAGAATGCCGAAAGCAAATTTGGTTCGCATGTGTCCTCTCGTGTTTCGTGTCCGATTTGTGCTGCGCAATCTAGGGTGCTGCGACGGCTACGACCGTGATCCGGCTCACCATCAGTGGCCGGTCGCGTTGTCCACTCCACGAAGCAGCTCAGAATCCCACATTTCCACCCGATTTCGCCCACGATTCTTGGCCGAGTACAACGCGCGATCGGCTCGATCGAGGAGCGCGGCAGGACTGAGGACCTCACTCTCGCCGGGCATGTCCATGCCGGCGATTCCGATCGACGCCGTGACGACGATGGAGGTTTCGCCGCACGGAATCTCCGTCGACTCGAGTCTGCTGCGAATTCGTTCGGCGACAACCGAGGTGTTGCCGGGTTTTGTTTCCGGCAGGACGATACAGAACTCTTCACCGCCGTATCGGCCGGGCACATCGTAGACGCGGCAACTGTCGCGTAGCAGGCGGCCAATGCCCTGCAGCACCTGATCGCCCGCGGCATGACCGAAGGTGTCGTTGATGCGTTTGAAGTGATCGACGTCGAGCATGAGCAGCGACATCGGCGAGCCGTGACGCAGCGCGCGATTCAGTTCGCTGTCGAGTTTCTCGATGACGAACCAGCGGTTGTACAGCCCGGTCAACGCATCGCGCGAGGAAACCTCGGAGAGCGTCCGATTGCGCACGACGAGATCGAGGTTCTCGCGTTGAAGGCTGAGCATCCGCTGCTCGAGCTCGTCGTATCGCGCTTCGCTTTCCGTCGCGACACGCAATACATCGAAGAGCTCATGAATGAGCCGGCGCTCCGGTTCCGCGAATGGCGTTCCGTCGGACGAAACGACGGCGATGCGTGGCGCAGGAAGTCGTACCGCGAAACTCTTTCCTGCGTCGGGCGAGAGATGATCGACGAGATGAAGGGGCCGGTGCAGCAGCTCAGAAAGGGGCGCCAGAATCCGGCCTGCTGCGGATTCGAACGTATGCATCGAGAATTGTCCTGCTGAGAGAGTGCCGCGAAGTATAGCGCCCGACACCACGCGCAGGAACACACAACATTGGAGTTTTTACGCGCGGTGTTCGACGCGAAAGCGATTCACGCCCGCGCGGATCTCATCGCCTGCATGCACTTTCGTGTTCTTTGCAGGCAGCGTGTTGAGAAACGTACCGTTGCGTGAGCCGAGGTCGCGGACGCGGATGGTGTGGTCCTCGTCGCGATGAATTTCGAAGTGGCGCCGCGAGAGATACTCATCCGGTACACGCACGTGACCCTCGCGTCCGACCACGAGACCGGTCGCCGGAATCTCAAACTCCTGACCCGCGAGCGGCCCTTCGACGCACACCAGCACTGCACGTGCGGCAGCGGGTTGCGTCGCGCGCGCGTTCCGCAACTTCTGTGCGAGCAGAGACTCATCGATGCCGTTGTCATCGAGCGCCATCGGCTCGACCGGCACTCCCTGCTCTTCCGTCGGTTCGACACTCACGAGCGCCGTTCCGACGCGCAGAAGATGCACGCCATCTTCGAGCACCGCTTCATCAATTGCTTGTCCGTCGAGATACGTGCCGGTGTGCGAGTCCGCATCGCGAACGATCAGCGATTCGCCGCGAACGCTGATCGAACAGTGGCGAATCGACAACTCCGCTTCCGCGAGCTCCACGTGCGATCCCTTGCGCCCGATCCACAGCGGATGCTCGTGAATCGTGAACACCGTGTTGACGGACTCGTTCGCGCCGCGCGCGACCACGCGCACGGATCGCGGGCGTGACGGCGCGATCATCGGCTGACTCGAAACCGCCTGCTGTGACGATGCTTCGCTCTCGACGCGATACGGCTTGAGATCGATCTCGCGAATCTGTGATGCGTCAACGAGTCGCGCGAGCACCGCTGCTTTGCTTCCCGACAGCCATTCGCCGCAATGGCAGGTCGCGATCGAGTTCGGCAAACGGACGGCCACGACACCCGGCACGTCATACGCCTGCCCGCACTTCGGGCAGCGGATCAGCGGCATGCGCGCGATCATAACAGCCGGCCGGCTGCGCTGGTTGCTTCGCCGAGTGGCACGTGCGGCTGCTCCGTCGCAAGCCTCGCGGGTGATGCATCGACGCATGACATCGCGTCGATGCTTGGAGACTCCGCGACGATGCGACTACACTTCGCCGCGGTCCTTATGGCGTCGAAAAAGCGAAGTTCCACGGACGTTCGCGTCGGGTTGCGCTCGAAGGTGGTCACTGCATTTGCGTTGCAGGCCATCGTCATCGCGGTGCTGCTGGTCGGCATCGAGCAGCTTCTCGTTCGCCGCGCGATGATTCGGCAGACAGTCGAGCAGGGCGCGGCGATCACACGCATGGTCGAGATCACCGCGGGCGAGTTCGTGCTCTTCGGCATGGGCGACAACCTGAAGAAGATCACGGCCGATCTCGCGCGCACTCCATCGATCGCATACGCCGAGTTCCTCGACGCGAACGGAAAAGTGCTCGCCGCGACCTCGCCCACGCAACCGCAGGTGCTCGGAGCTCGCAAGCTGGACCGCGAAGCCGGAACAGAGATCGGCGAAGGACTGCATCTCTACACGCTGCAATTCTTCGAGACCACCGACACGAACGCAAAACCGAAAGGCTACTTCCGTCTCGTGCTCAATGAATCGCAGGCGGAAGCCGCGGTTCGGCAGATGCGCGGGTGGAACGCCGCGGTCACCGCGGTCGTGCTCATCGCCGCGAGTCTCCTGGCGTGGTTCGCATCGCGTTTCCTCGTGCGCCCAATCCTCGGCCTCGTCGATACCGCGAAGCAAATCGCCAAGGGCGATCTCACGCAGCGCGTCGACATCACCGCGAACGACGAGATCGGAACGCTCGGCGGTGCGTTCAACTCGATGACCGCGAATCTCGAGAAGACCGTAAAGAATCTCGTCGGCGCGCAAGCGAAACTGAAGAGCGTCGTCGAGACTGTCGACTCACGCTCGCACACCGTCATTCAACGCGTCGACGAACAGCGCAAGATCATCGACGACACGTACGAGTCCATCGATCAGCTCAACAGCGGCGTTCGCAAAATCACCGACAACGTCGAAGCGCTCTCCGCGTCATCGGAAGAAACCTCGTCGTCGATGCTCGAGATGGTCGCATCGATGGAAGAGGTGAGCCGTCACACCGACACGCTTTTCGCTTCGGTCGAAGAAACTGCATCGGCGACGCACCAGATGGTCTCGTCGATCGCCGAAGTCGATCAGAACGTCGTCTACCTCACGAACTTCGTCACCGACACCTCATCATCAATGGTCGAGATGTCCGCATCGATCGCCGAAGTCGAAGCGAACGCCGCGCGCTCCTACGACCTCGCACTCGCCGTCGCCGATGCCGCGGAATCCGGCATGAAAGCGGTGCGCGAAACGATCGAAGGCATGGAGCAGATTCGCCAGTCGGTCATCGAGACGAACTCTGTCGTCGGACGGCTGGGCGAGCGCTCGTTCGCGATCGGAAAAATTCTCAACGTCATCGAAGACGTCGCCGAACAGACGAATCTTCTCGCGCTCAACGCCGCGATTCTCGCGGCACAAGCGGGCGAGTACGGCAAAGGCTTCTCCGTCGTCGCGGCCGAGATTCGCGAGCTCTCCGAACGCACCGCATCGTCGACGCGCGACATCGCGAATCTCATTCGCAGCGTGCAGGACGAAGTCGAGAACGCGCTGCGCGTAACGTCGTCGGGATCCTCGCTGGTCGAGAACGGCGTCTCGCTTTCGCATCAGGCGGGCAAAGCGCTGAACAACATTCTCGAATCGGCGACGAAGTCGTCGTCGATGGGCAAGGAGATCGCCTCGGCCACGCGCGAGCAGGCCATCGGCAGCGAGACGATCACGCGCTCCGTCGAGAAACTGCAATCGATGGTCGGCCAGATCAACTCTGCAACGCGGCAGCAGGCGCAGGGCTCGGATCACATCATGCGCGCCGTCGAATCGATGCGCGAAGTCACGAAGTACGTGCGCCAGGCGATGGTGGAGCAGAAGTCCGGCTCGTCGATGATCTCCGCCGCGGCGGAGCGGATGATCGAAATGATTCACGAGATCTTCCATGTCGCCGCGGGACAGGCATCGGAGAGCGAGAAGATCGTTGCGACGATGCAGCAGGTACGCGCGATCGCCGACGGCAATCGCACCACCGCCGCCGATATGACCTCGGCACTCGGTCTTCTCAACGACGCCATTCGCGGTCTCGAAGACGAAGTCCGCAGCTTCCGCGTGCGGTCGTAGAGCAACGCCATGGCCGACCTTCGTCTCATCACCTTCCGCGTCGGCCCCGAGACGTTCGTGCTCGACATCAGGGCCGTGCGCCAGATCGTGCCGTACACCGGCACGACGACGGTGCCGACCGCGCCGTCGTTCATCGAAGGGATCATCGTGCTGCGCAGCGAAGTGATCCCGATCGTCGATCTGCACGATCGTCTCTATCCGAATCGCCACGACAAATCCGAAAGCCCGCTCGTGCTCATCACGCACACGAGCGCCGGCATGATCGGATTGAAAGTCGATGAAGTGCGGCGCATCGTGAACATCTCCACCGATGCGTTTCTCCCGCCGCCGGCCATCGTGCGCGGCATTCGCGGTGAGTTACTGATCGCGGTCGTGCCGCACGGCGACGAGGTGTATCTCCTGATCGATGTCGAGAACGTGCTGACCGAGCCGGAAAAAGGCGAGCTGCGCAACGCCGACTTCTCGTCCGTCGCCACGACGGCCGACGCGACATGAGCGACGAGCGCCGTCCGCTCATCGAAGGTGTCGACTACTACTACGAAGGACGCTTCCTCGTCTTCACCGAAAAGTACCTGCGCGACCGCGGCTACTGCTGCGAGAACGGCTGCAGACACTGTCCGTACGGGTACCGCGCGGATCGTCGCACGGATGAACCGGCGGGAGATGCGAGTGATGAATGATGAGTGATGAGCGATGAACCGCGCCGCCAGCGTCGCGCTTTGTCGTCATGTCACACAGCCACGAACTCGCGACGCCCTTCATCGCTCATCGCTCATCACTCATCACTCTTTCCGCGCAACACATCCCCGTCAGCCACAAAACCAACATCGTTTATAGTCCGTCTCCGTGTTCAGCCGCTCCCGCCTCCTCCAATTGACGGAAGCGATGAAGGGGAAGCTCGTGGTCGTCTATGGCGACATCGTGGCGGACCGCTTCATCTACGGCACGCCGAAACGAATCTCGCGCGAGGCGCCGGTGCTCATCCTTCGCCAGTATCGCGACGACATTCTTCTCGGCGGCGCCGGTAACGCCATCAACAACATCTACGCCCTCGGCGGGTTGCCCGTTCCTGTCTCCGTGCTCGGCAGCGACACCGCGGGCCAGTCCCTCGTCGATCGTCTGCGCGACTGCGGCATCGAGTGCGGCGGCATTCTTCGCGCCGAGCGTTACAACACTCCGACCAAAGTCCGCATCCTCGGCGGCATGCCGCACGCGAGCCGCCAGCAGATCGTGCGCTACGACATCGAAGACAAATTCGAGATCCGACCGGAAGAAGCGCAGGCGTTCGCGAACGTGTTGCGCGATGCGATCGCCGTTTGTCACGCGGCGCTGATCAGCGACTACGGATACGGCGTCGTGCGGCCGCGCGTCGTCGAGACGCTCACGCAATTCGCACACGGCAAACCGGTGACGCTCGACTCGCGCTACAACCTGCTCGACTATCCCGGCGTCACCGCCGCGACTCCGAACGAAGAAGAAGCCGCGGCCGCGGCGGGCACTTCGTTGTGGAACGGCGAGGAATCGAAGATCAACGAAGTCGCGGTCACGCTGCAGCAGGGACTCGATTGCGACGCGATGCTGATCACGCGCGGCAGTCGCGGCATGGCGCTGCTCGAACGCGATCGCGACGAGCCGATGTTCATTCCGGTTTACGGCACCGATCAGGTCGCGGACGTCACGGGCGCCGGCGACACCGTCATCGCCACGTTCACCCTCGCGCTCGCGGCGCAGGCGTCGTTCGCCGAAGCGGCGAAGCTCGCGAATTACGCGGGGGGCATCGTCGTGATGAAGATGGGAACCGCGACCGTCTCGAACGAAGAACTCCGCCACGCGATCGAACGCGACGAGGAGTTGCATGTCTAACGCGCCGATTCTCCAGGGCGACGCGCTCGAACGCGCAATCGATGCCGAGCGCGCGAACGGCAAATCGATCGCATTCGCGAACGGCTGCTTCGACGTCCTGCACGTCGGCCACAGTCGCTACCGGCAGGATGCGGCGTACGTCGCGGACGTCCTCGTCGTCGGCGTGAATGGGGATGAATCGGTGTGCAAGCTCAAAGGGCCGGGACGTCCGGTCATGCCGGAGAACGAACGCGCGGAATTGATCAGCGCGATTCGCGGCGTCTCGTACGTCACGATCTTTCACGAGAACTCACCGTCGCAGTTGTTGCAAACGTTGCGTCCCGACTGTCAGTGCAAAGGCACGGACTACACCGCTGATTCGGTTCCGGAAGCGGAGGTCGTGAAGTCGTATGGCGGCCGCGTCGTGATCGTCGGCGATCCGAAAGATCACTCCACTACGGAGATGCTGCAGCGCATGAAGGCGCGCGGATGAAGAACGTCGTCGTGCTGCGGTTGTCGGCACTCGGCGACGTCATTCACACGATCCCGGCCGTCGTCTCATTGCGCGAACGGGCGCGCATCACGTGGGTCGTGGAAGCACCGTATCGCGAGCTCGTCGAGCTCGTCGCGAACGTCGAGACGATTCCGGTGCGCCTGAAGAAATGGGGCAGGTCGCCATTCGAGCATCGGCGCGCGGTGCGCGATGCGTATCGCGCGTTGCGCGGTGGCTTCGACGAAGCGATCGATTTTCAGGGACTGATCAAATCCGCCGCGTTGATGCGCGTTTCCGGCGCGCCGGTTCGCTACGGTTTCGCGCACGAAGCGATTCGCGAGAAACAGGCGACGTGGTTTGCGAATCGACACGTGAGCGTTGACACGTCATTGCACGTCGTCGATCAGAACCTCGCGCTCGCACGTGTTGCTGGAGCGAATGCGAGCGCCGAGGTTGATTGGTCGAAGTTCCCGCAGAACAACAATCTCGATGCGTATCGCAACGCGATCGTGTTTCTTCCCGGCGCAGGCAAGCCCAACAAATTGTGGCCGGTTGAAC